>CAYUYX010000229.1:0-1517 GCA_964449495.1 uncultured Candidatus Bathyarchaeia archaeon | reverse complement strand
GATGGCCTCCCTCGGGCAGAGCATGGCGCAGGATGTGCAGCCCGGCACGCAGGCCGTCGGCCTCACCACCCAGGCCTTTCCACCCCTGGCCTCGAACACGCCGTTCGGGCAGAAGGACACGCACTTGAACTCGCCCTTGCAGCCATCGCAGCGGTCGGCTATGACGATTGGGAACCAGCTCATCGCCACCGCCCCCACGGCTCTAATGGTTCTATTTCTTAAACTTTTCTCCCCATTAAGGTTTCATTCTTTAACCTTCACTGCTTAACCACACGCTAATTTACGAGGCTACGTATTGTTCCCAAGGGGTGGTGGCGTGGGCGAGGACAAGCCTGCGAGCGCTCTGCTCTCCGGGAGGCGGAAGAAGCTCGTGGAGCTCCTCCAGGCGGATGGGAGGATGAGCCTGACGGCCCTCGGGAGGGCCCTCGGGATATCGCACGTGGGCGTGAGGAAGCACCTCGACAAGCTCCTGAGCTCCGGCCTCGTTAAGGTGGGCGCCTCGATTGACCCCCGCCTCCTCGGCGCCAGGCTGCTCGTCTTCCTCTGCGAGGTAGAGCACAAGAGGCTGGTGAGCATGCTCGACACGCTGAGGCGGTGCCCGAGGGTGGCCTTCCTCACCACGCTCGTGGGCCCCTACAACCTCATGGCCGTGCTCGTGGCCGAGCGCCCGGGCGTGGAGAAGGTCATGTCCCTCGGCTTCTGCGGGATAAGGCGCATGGAGGGGATAAGGCGCTCGGAGCTCTACATGGTCCAGGACCTGCTCTACCCGGAGGCCCTCCCAATCAGGGTGTCGGCCGAGAAGAAGGCAGAGGAAACGCCCTGTGGCCTCTACTGCGCCTCCTGCGATTTCTACGCCCGGGGGGAGTGCCCCGCCTGCCCTGCGACGAGGTGGTACAGGGGGCCGCTTTAGGTTTCAGAATTAAACATAAGGCTTAACTGTCAAGTTCAGTCCCGTCCCCCGCCATGAGGGGCCAGAGGGCCATCAGCTTCGTCCCCATAGCCGTCCTCTTGGCCATCATAGCCTGCCTTGAGGCCTGGTATCTCATCGCCAGGCCGGAGCTGCCGAGGGCGGAGCCCACGCCAGAGCCCACGCCGCTCATGGGCGCCGTCTACTTCTTCGTCGGCTTCCTGGCTGGCCTCCTCGGGGGCATAATCGGGACGGGCGGCTGCAGCGTGATGCTCCCCATAATCCACTTCTGGGGAGGCTTCCCGGCCACCATGGCAATCGGGACGACGCTCTTCGCCGTCCTCTTCACGGCTATCTCCGGCGGGTACGGCCACCTCGTGCGGAAGAACGTGGACAAGAGGGCTGCTGCGTGGCTGGGCGGGGTAGGCATAGCCGGCGTGGCCCTGGGCTCTTGGCTATTCCTCATCGTGGCAAAACAGGCCATGAAGCTCCTCGGCCTCATCCTGGGCGTGGTCTTCCTCTGGCCAGCCGTGAGGATGGTCTATGAGGGCCTCATGCCCTTGCTGAAGAAGGGCTCGGCGGGGAGGGGCGCAGAGGGGAACGCTATCCC
>CAYUYX010000228.1:0-1521 GCA_964449495.1 uncultured Candidatus Bathyarchaeia archaeon | reverse complement strand
GAATGCGCCAGGGAGGAGCGATGAAACGCTCATGGGGCCTGTGCTGAAATCGGGCCATGTGGATCTCGCTGGCGCTGAGGTCTTCATGCTCGATGGCACTTTCCTGGGCACGGTAGAGCAGCTCAGGCGCTCCCACATCTAGGGGCTGGCCAACTCCATCCTTATGCGGGCTCCCACCTTCACGCGGGCGAACAGCTCTAGATTGCGCGTGATGCGCCCGATGGGGTTCACGGGCCCTATGGGTTGTGAGGAGCCGTAGAAGATGCAGATGGCCGAGCCAGCCGGCCAATAAGCTATCGTGCCCTTCTCCACTTGCCTAACGGCCTTCTCCTCTCCCATGCGGACCGGGACCTCGAAATAGACTTCTTCAAGCCATGTGGATGCGTAACCCTCGACGGGCAGCGCCCTCACGATGGCATCTACCGTGCGTGGCGCTAGATGTCTTATCAATTCCCCCTCTATCGGCTCCTCTATGCCCTCGATCACGAACCTTATGGGCACTCGATCTACGCTCGACATAGCCGTTCTCAAGGCGAGTTCTCGCGTTCATAAAGGCTCCCCAAAGGCGGTCGTGGCTTGAGGACGGGAAGGCAAATAAGGGGCCGACGTGCGCACCGCTTGCGAGAAGTGTGATCCATGATCTCCGTGATCATCTTGGCCGGTGGGCAAGGGTCTCGCCTCGGCCTGGCTGGCGTGCCGAAGGCCCTCGTGGAGCTCTGCGGTAAGCCCATGATCTCCTACGTCCTAGACGTGGCTTCCCTCCTCTCACGCGATGTAGTTGTCGTAGTGAGCTCGCGGGAGCAAGAAGACGCTCTCCTGAACTCGGGCGCCCTAGGGGACGCGAGGCTCGTGGTAGACGATGCTGGCTTAGGGCCTCCCTGTCCCTTGCTCGGCCTCGTAAGTGGCTTATCCGCTGTTAAGGAACCCCTTGCGCTCGCCCTCACATGCGATGTGCCCTTTGCCTCAAGAGATGTGCTTGCCTTCCTAGCAGATGTCGTGAGCTTCATGAATGCTGCTGTGCCCAGGTGGCCGAACGGTTACGTAGAACCGCTTCAGGCCGTTTACCGCGTGGGAGCAGCCCTGGAAGCTGGGAAACAGGTGCTGAAGGCAGGCGAGGACTTGAGCATGCGAGCTTTCCTCAGGGCGCTGGGGCGTGTGCGCTACATATCCACGCGCGTGCTAGAGCAGCTTGATCCCGGCCTAAATACGTTCTTGAACGTGAATACGCCCTCGGACCTCAGGAGAGCAGAGATGATGCTGAGGGCAAGAGGGCGATGCGCTAGGAGGCTTGCGGGGCCGGGAGGGGCTCAGAGAGGGTCCCGTGAGCTTCGGTCATAGGCGCCCCGACCTCTCAAGTTCCGACGCTCATCACTGCCGAGCCGAAATGGGCTGTGGTCGCTTTTAAGTTGATCGCTCCCGGAGGGCTTCTCCTGAAGAGCGGAGCGGTCCCCTGGGCTCTGCCCTCACACGGCTCCTCAACGGGCCTCAGGCCCTTGGCCCATCCGGTGTTCTTCACGGCCC
>CAYUYX010000227.1:0-1521 GCA_964449495.1 uncultured Candidatus Bathyarchaeia archaeon | reverse complement strand
ACGTGAAGCCCGGGGACGTGAGCAAGCTACGCTCCATAGCCCGCTGGGCCTTCAGGACCATGTGGGAGCAGATGACGGGCTCCGGCTGAGGAGCCCGGGGCGTCCGCTATGGTTATTACCCACGGGCACGTATGGCCCTGGGAGCCTTGGCCGAGGTGAGGAGGCTATCGACCGGCATACCTGAGGTCGATAAGCTCATAGCCGGCGGCATACCCGAGGGCTTCCTCGTGGCCGTGACGGGCGAGCCGGGCACGGGGAAAACCGTGTTCTGCCTCCACTTCATAGCCCAGGGCATAAAGGAATGCGATAAGTGCGTTTACGTTACGACCGAGGAGAGCAGGGAGAGCATAATAAGGCAGGCCTCGCAATTCGGCTTCGATTTCCAGAAGGCCCTCGAGGATGGGAAGCTTATAATAATAGATGCCCTCACGGGCCTCGAGGACCGCTGGTCCCTCAGATCCCTCGATGTAGAAGCCCTCGTCGACAAGGTCATAGAGGCCAAGAAGGAGCTCGGCCACGGCAGGGGCCGCCTCGTCATAGATTCCATGTCGGCCTTCTGGCTCGATAAACCCGCTATGGCCAGGAAGTACTCCTATTTCGTGAAGAAGGTCCTTTCGAGATGGGGCTTCACCACCCTGGCCGTTAGCCAATACGCCATAACTACATCGGAAGCCTTTGGTTTCGGTATAGAACATATAGCTGATGGCATAATAAGGTTCAGGAGGTTCATCAGGGGAGGCGTCCTGAGGCGTTTCCTCCTCGTGGAGAAGATGCGCCAGACCCCCCACAGCCTCACCATGCACGAGGTCATAATAATAGATGGCAGGGGGATGGTGATCAGGCCCGCGAGGATAACGAAGGAGGATGTGGCCCTCCCGGCCTCGGTGGTGGAGAAGATAGTCAGGGCCTCGAGGGAGCGCGAGGCCGAACTCTGATATCTGATAGCGCAGGGCTTAAGCCCTACTCGTCATAAAGATGTAGCCTCTTGCATCTCAGAAGACGCAAGGTATTTTAGGCCTCGGGGGCCTGACCCCCAGGTGGTGGTCCTGCCGGGCCTGTCCTCGAGGCTCGAGAAGGTCAGGAAATCGCCTGTTAGACGTGTAGCAGCCCTCCTGGCCGAGGCGAGAGGCAAGAAGGACATAATATCCTTCGGGGGAGGAGCCCCGAGCCTCCCTCCCCCTAAAGAGGTGATCGAGTTCCTCGTGGAGAAGCTGAGGGAGGAACCTCAGTTCTCGGCTTCCTATGGCGGGACGAGGGGGTTCCTCGAGCTCAGGGAGCTCATAAGCGAGGACCTGAAGCGTTACGCTGGCCTCGAGCCCGATCCCGCGAAGGAGATCATAATGACGGAGGGGGCCACGGAGGGCATATTCCTCGCCCTCATGGCTGTCGTCGACCCGGGCGATGAGGTCATACTCATGGACCCGACCTACCTGGGCTTCATAGAGGCCGTCAAGCTCTCCGGGGCCAGGCCCGTGGGCCTGCCGGTCTACGTCGAGGAGGGCTTCCAGCCCGATATAGAAC
>CAYUYX010000226.1:835-1558 GCA_964449495.1 uncultured Candidatus Bathyarchaeia archaeon | reverse complement strand
ACGCCATAATAAGCGATGAGGACGTGGCCAGAGGCGATACGGGCTCCAACATGCCCGCCGGGGAGGTCTTCATAGCCCCGGTGGAGACGGAGGGCGAGGGGAAGCTCTACTGCCCTCTAACGAGGGATAGGTTCACCAGGCGCCTCATAAGGGGCGTTGAGCTCGTCTTCGAGAACGGGCGCCTCGTCCTCGACCGCTGCAGGGCGGAGGAGAACGAGGAGGACATGAAGCGCTCCATAGAGGGCTGCCTGAGGATAGATGAGGAGAAGGTGCGGAGGGGCGAGATACCGGAGGTCCGCACGATAAACGTGGCAGAGTTGGGCATAGGGCTGAACATGGCCATAGACAAGGCCATAGGCTACATCCTCACGGACGAGAAGATAGGCGGCTCCATCCACGTGGCCATAGGCGCCAACAAGACGTACGGCGGGACGAGCGAGTCGACGCTCCACTGGGACTTCGTTACGGCCCCGAGGGCCACGGTAGAGGTCATATACGTGGATGGCTCGAGCCGGACGATAATGGAGGGCGGAAGGCTCACGGTATGAGCTCCGGGGAGCGCCTCGTCATCAGGACGTTCGTGGTAGGCCCCCTGAGCACGAACTGCTACCTCCTCGCAGACCCCGAGGCCGGCAAGGGGGCCGTTGTGGACCCGGGCGTGGGCTCAGAAGAGGAGATAGAGCCCCTGCTCCGTGAGGCTGGGCGGCTCGGCGTGGAGATAGC
>CAYUYX010000226.1:0-825 GCA_964449495.1 uncultured Candidatus Bathyarchaeia archaeon | reverse complement strand
ATCAACACGCACGGCCATCCCGACCACGTGGCCGGTGATGAGCCCCTGAGGGCCGCTACCGGCGCCGAAATCCTCATCCATAGGGCGGATGCCCAAATGCTCCTGAGGCCGAGGTGGCGTTGGCCGGGCCTGAGGCCCACGAGACCGGATGGGCTCTTAGAGGAGGGGGATGAGGTGCGCGTAGGCCGCTTCCCCCTGAGGGTCATGCACACCCCGGGCCACACGAGGGGCTCCATATCGCTCTACTGCGCTCCCGCCGGCCTCGTCCTGACGGGCGATACCCTCTTCGCCGGCTCCATAGGGCGAACGGACTTCCCCGAGTCATCCCCGAGCGACATGCTGACCTCGCTCGTCAAGCTGGCGGAGCTCCCGAGCTCGACGCTCGTCTACCCGGGCCACGGCCCCTCGACCACCATAGGCGTGGAGAAGGAGAGAAACCCCTTCGTCCGTATGGCCCTGTCGCTTGCCCGAAAGTGATGCCGCTGTGCTAACACAGTGCAGAAACACTTATAAGGAGCCGTGTTCACTACTCAAGCGGTGGGAGAGTGTTAGCACACAGCAAGCGCATGGAGGGGGAGCGTGAGCACGGGGGGTGGAAGAGGAGGCACAGGCTCGAGGTCGTGGCCTGCATACTGCGGGAGGCCCTCGATTGGGCGACGAAGACGAGGCTCGTGTACAGGACGAACCTCAACTTCAAGGTCCTCTCCAAGTACCTGGACTTCCTCATGGCGAGGGGCTTGATAGAGCACAGGCGCCTGAGCCGGCTTAACTTCTACAGGACGACGCAGAAGGGGAGGGCGTGGCTATCCCTCTACGTCAAGCTCG
>CAYUYX010000225.1:783-1565 GCA_964449495.1 uncultured Candidatus Bathyarchaeia archaeon | reverse complement strand
GTTCACGAATAGTACGTCGGTGTGCCTTAGGGCCTCCTCGAAGGAGGCGAGACCCTCGCTGGCGTAGCCGCCCGGGTCGTAAGAGGTCGTGGCCCCAGCAGCCCTCGCCAGCCTGAGGAAGGCCTCCGCCCTTCGCGGGGGCACGCTGCTCACGTGGAAGTGCCTGCACTCGCTGAATAGCGAGCGCGGGAACAGGTCGGCGCTCAGGCGCTCGTTAGCCCCCCTGAAGGCCACCATCGCCCTCTCGCCAGTCGAGGACTTTATCATCACCACCACGCGCCCCGTCTTAGCGCCGGGCACCGTGACCACGTACCGCGTGCAGACGCCGCTCCGCCTCAGGTCCTCCACGAACTCCCTACCGAGCTCGTCGTCGCCCACGCATCCGACGAAGCAGGACTCGCGGCCGAGTCTGTGCACAGCGACGGAGAAATTGGCGGCTGACCCCCCTGCCATGACGTAGGCGTCGGAGGCTATCACCTCCTGGTCGGCCCTCGGAAACTCGTCGACGACCACGAAGATGTCGACGTTGGCGTTGCCGCACGACGCTACGAGCCTCACGTGTCCCCCTTGGTGAACCTCAGTTAAACGTTTTCCGGGCCCTCAGCCCCAGCCTCCGCATTAAGCTAATAAGCGCGTGGGCAGATAGGGGACACGAGCGACTGGTGCTAGGCGTGAGCGAGGAGGGCGGCGAGAGGGTTAAGGAGCTGGCTGAGGCCAAGGCTCTGCTCGAGAGGAGGGTCAGAGAGCTTGAGGAGGAGCTCAGGCTCTACCGCATGGTCCTC
>CAYUYX010000225.1:0-773 GCA_964449495.1 uncultured Candidatus Bathyarchaeia archaeon | reverse complement strand
GTCCTCAGGCTCATAGACGAGGCCCTCTCGAGGCTCAGCTTCGTGCCAGCCTCGGAGTTAGTGCAGGGCGAGGAGGAGCGTGAGGAGCCGCTGTCGAGGTACCCCATAGTCTCGCGCAGCGGCGAGCGCGTCGCTGAGGTCCTCATCTACAGGGACAGGATGATCGTGAGGCCCACCATCAAGTTCAGGAGGGACTCGCCGCCCTTCAGGGGGTTCTTCATCGACAGGATACTTAAGAGGCTCAAGGAGGAGGACAGGAGGAGAGTCTCGGTGGGGGAGATAGCGCCCAGTGAGGCCTTCGACTATGAGATCGTGGAGGACGAGGAGGGCTACGTGAGGGAGCTGGTGATAAGGAACTACAGGAGCGAGGAGACTCTGAGAGAGCTCAGGAGGGCCCTGAAGTGGACCCTGGTCAGGGTCAGGCGGGGCTAGGCCCTCACGGATGTCTTCCTCTGGGCCTTGTACATCTCTATTAACTCTTTCTCAGTAGTCGCCTGCTCCGGGCCCTTATCCAGGCGGTACCTGCCCGTGAAGCGCGGGAACCTTATCGCCAGGCCAGCGTCCTCTCTGACCTTGCCGTAGGCGCACGTGTGGAGCGGGCTCAGGGTTATCTCGGCCCCTATGATCTCGAGCACGATGGCTGGCACGAACCACACGTCGGCCTCCAGCTTGGACTCGACCCTTGGGTGCTTGTGCGGTATGACGTAGTCCTTGAAGAGGTCCGGCAGCTTTGCGAGGTCCTCGTCCGTGAAGCCGCTGCCCACCTTGCAGAC
>CAYUYX010000224.1:0-1625 GCA_964449495.1 uncultured Candidatus Bathyarchaeia archaeon | reverse complement strand
CCTTCACCACGACCGTTGTTATACGGCAGGGGCACCTGAACACCGGGAGATGGGATGGCAGGCGTTTGAAGGCTTCCTCGACCGGTATGACCTCCACCGAGCCGACCGCCTGGAAGAACTTCCAATAGGCCCTCACCTCTGCCGCGCTGCTGCCTCTCACGGTTATGTATAGCCCATCGACGAACGGGAGGCCTTGGAAGCTGACCCGGTAGGAGACCGTTATGGCAGCTGGGTAATCGCCGTAACCGATGTTACACCACTCGCTATAATAGGCCCTCGAGAACTCTATCTCGAGGCCCGGCGGGGCGAGCTGCCTCTCCTCAAGCCTGGCCAGAACCCTGTCGGCTATGCTCTTCGCCTTCTCGGGCGTCATCCAGCTCGGGATGGCGTGGGGGGCCGCCTCGTTATACCATAGGAAGGAGCCGCCGTATATTATTTCGAGCGTGGCCTGGTCGGAGCGTATGCATATCTGAACTCCGTCCAGCCCGACCTCCCTGACCTCGAGCTCGCCCGTCATGTTGAAGACGTGCTCGGCCACGTAGAGCCATTCCTCGACCGGTATCGGGAAGGGGATCACCCTGAGGAGCGGGACTACCGAGGGCAGGTCGTCCGGGATACCGCATTCGATTATGAATTTAATGCCCTCCATTTCGAACGTGACGGGATTCCCGCCCTGGACAGCCGGGCGCCAGGAGAATGCAATCACAAGGGAAGCTATAAGGATACACGCGGCCGCGAGCGCCACGATGCCTATAGCTCCCCTGGTCATCAGCATCCCCCGTGGTTCAAGGCTGAGGGGGTATTTTGGTGTTTCGCGGGGTTAGGATAAGCCTTTTATGCTGCCCCGGGTAGCCCATCCCCGGCAGGTGGAAATGAACTACCAATTCTGCTGACCCAAGCGGGCTTTTCCCCTGCTGGCTTAGCCATGCCACTCGGCGGGGGTGTGATATGGCATGTCCATCAGGCCGAGGGAATGGGACATACTTAGGGCCTTAGCGGACCTCGGCGGCAGAGCGAGAGCGGACGAGCTGGCCCACAGGACTGGCGTGAGGCTGACGACCTTAATGAGCGATGTGGCCTCCCTGGCCGAGAAAGGCCTCGTGAGGATAAGGGAGGAAATCAAGAGAAGGGCGAAGCTGACGGGAGAAGGGCTCAGGTATGCTAAACTCGGCCTCCCCGAGAGGAGGCTGGTGAAGGCCCTGGAGAGCTTAGGAGGCGAGGCCGATATAAGATCCCTATCGGCCACGGCGGGCCTATCTGGCGAGGAGCTGAAGATAGGGCTCGGGTGGGCGAGGAAGAAGGGCTGGGTAGAAGTCCGCAAGGGCACTCTGAGGCTCCTGGCCGTGCCCGGGGAAACGGCTGAGGAAAAAGCCCTCAAGGCCCTGTCAGAGGGCCTAGAAGACCTTGGGGAGCTAAGCCGGGTCCTCCCGGTCCTCGAGAAGAGGGGGCTCGTGGAGGTCATAGAAGAAGCCCACAAGGTCCTAGAGATAACGGAGGCCGGGCTTAAGGTCCTCCAGCTACCGAGGCCGGAGGAAGAAGTGAGCCAGCTCACGCCCGAGCTCATAATAACGGGCCGATGGCGTTCTGTCCGCCTCAAGCGCTTCAACCTGGAGCCACCTGGGACG
>CAYUYX010000223.1:0-1639 GCA_964449495.1 uncultured Candidatus Bathyarchaeia archaeon | reverse complement strand
TCTTCCAGACCTTCGCTCTCTTCCCGCACATGACGGCCTGGGAGAACGTTACCTATGGCCCGAGGGTCAGGGGGTGGCCGGAGGACCGGATAGAGCGCGTCGGGAGGGAGATGCTCAAGCTCGTGGGCCTCTACGAGCGAGCAGATGCCTACCCCAGGGAGCTGTCGGGCGGGATGATGCAGCGTGTCGGCCTCGCCAGGGCCCTCGCCACGGGGGCCAGCCTCCTCCTCCTCGACGAGCCCCTGAGCTCCCTCGACGCCAAGATAGCCTTCGAGCTCCGCTACGAGATAAGGCGCCTCGTGAAGGCCCTGGGGCGGACGGCCATCCACGTTACCCACGACCAGGCGGAGGCCATGGCCATAGCGGACAGGATAGCCGTGATGAGGAAGGGGCGTGTCCTCCAGGTGGGGACGCCCGAGGAGCTCTACATGAGGCCAAAGCACATCTTCGTGGCCCACTTCATAGGGGAGAGCAACTTCTTAGAGGGCTTCGTCGAGGAGGTAGGGGATGGCGAGCTCCTGGTCAGGCTCAGAGGCGATTTGGGCGTGAAGGTGGCCGGGAAGGGCATGAGCAAGGGAGATAAGGTCGTCATAGGCGTGAGGCCCGAGGTCCTCGAGCTGAAGGAGGGGCCCCAGAAGGGGGAGAACCTCCTCCCCGGCACAATCGAGCGTGTCATGTTCGAGGGAGTTGTAACGAGATATGAAATCCGCCTCGACAACGAGGACCAACTGGTCGTTACCTCCCCGAGCATGATGGCCAAGCCTCTTAGGCCCGGGGACCGCGTGGCGGTAGCCGTGCCATATGGAAAGGTTTTTGTGTTCTCCTATCCAGAGAGGGGGCTGAAGGAGGAGCTATCGGTTGAGTGAGCTGCTCAAGTGGTTTGGGCATCGCCGGGAGGTAAGGGCAATAGACCTGATGAAGAAGCACCTCGCAAACGCCGTGTCAGCCGTCGAGGACTTAGAGAGGGCCCTGCGTGCTGCGATGGATGGAAACGAGGAAGCCGTCATGGCCTCTATCCGGCGCGTGGATGAGGCTGAGAAGGAGGCGGACAGGCTCAGGAGGGCCATCATGGATGAGCTCGCCAGCGAGGTCGTCCCGCCGGCGGGCCGGGAGGACCTCATGCACCTGGTTAAGCGCATAGATATGATAGCGGATTGGAGCCGGGAGGCGACGAGGTTGCTCAAGGCTCTCCCGCTTGAGGAGGTGCCGAGGAAAGTGCTCGAGGAATGCCTGAAGATGGCGGAGGGCGCTCGTGAGTGCGCCTACGCCGTCAGGAGAGCCGTTGACAAGCTCCTCGAGAAGCCGGAGGAGGCCCTTGAGGAAGCCGATGTCGTGGAGAGGCTCGAGGAAGAGGTGGACGCCCTCTACATGGAGGCCAGGAAGACCTTCGCCCGCCTGGCGCCCGAGTGCCCTAAGACGCCCGTCCTCATCCTGCTCAGGGACCTCATGGAGGCCATAGAGAACGTGGCGGATTGGTGCGAGAACTCCTGCGACCAGATAAGGGTCATAAGCGTGGTGCTCAGGTGAGGCGCGGAGGTGTGCTCGCCCTGAGGCTCGTGATAGACGCCAGCGAGCTCACGGCAGAGGAGACGAAGAAGGAAGAGGAGGCGAAGGGGGAGGAGGCCGGGGAGGGCGAGGG
>CAYUYX010000222.1:0-1644 GCA_964449495.1 uncultured Candidatus Bathyarchaeia archaeon | reverse complement strand
CGCCCCCCACGGCCCACCTCATGACGCTCCTCCAGATGGACTTCCTCAAGGTCCTCAAGGAACAAGGGCACGTGCCCCCCTACGATGCTAGGCACGTGAAGGAGACCATACTCCACACCATACCTCTGGGCTACGGCGTTGTAACGGACATAACGCCCGACATCAAGCTAACGTTCTACAACGCGGGGCACATCCTCGGCTCAGCCATCGTGCACCTCCACATAGGCCGGGGCTTCCACAACATCGTCTACACGGGCGATTTCAAGTTCGGGCGCACCATGCTGCTCGAGCCAGCGGCCCACGAGTTCCCGAGGGTGGAGACGCTCATAATGGAGTGCACCTACGGGGGCGTGAGCGTCCCGCCCAGGACGGAGGCTGAGGAGGCCTTCGTCCACGTGGTGAACGAGACGCTGAAACGGGGCGGGAAGGCCCTCATACCCGTCCCGGCCATGGGGAGGGCGCAGGAGATGATGCTCGTGATAGACAAATACATGCGGGAGGGGAAGCTCGTGGAGGCGCCCGTCTACATAGACGGCATGATATCCGAGGCGACGGCCATCCACGTGGCCTTCTCGGACTTCCTGGCCTCAAAGGTGAAGACGAGCATCCAGCACGGGGACCACAACCCCTTCGAGTCCGAGTACTTCACCACCGTTGACCACCCGAGCGAGAGGCAGGCCATAATAGATGGGCCCCCGTGCATCATCCTCGCCAGCTCCGGCATGCTCGAGGGGGGGCCTTCCGTCGAGTACTTCAAGGGCCTGGCCGAGGACGAGAAGAACACCCTCATCTTCGTGAGCTACCAGATAGAGGGGACGTTGGGCGGCAGGATAGTCAGGGGCCTGCGTGAGGTGGAGACGAGGACGGAGGACGGGAAGGTGAGGATTATCAGGCTGAGGATGGATGTCCAATCCATAGAGGGCTTCACGGGCCACTCCGACCACAGGCAGCTCATGGCCTTCCTATACAACATCCAGCCCAAGCCGAAGCTCATCCTCCTCGGCCACGGGGAGAAGAGCAGGTGCGTGAAAATGGAGGAGCTCGTGAACACGAAGCTGAGGACCAGGCTGGGCAAGGCCTGGATGCGGGGCCTCGCACCCGCCAACCTCGAGACGATAAGGGTGGCCTGAGCTCAGCGAGCTCGCCCGCCCTTCACCTTGCTCACCACCCTTATGCCCGTTATACGGGTGTGGGGGTACTGGCCCGCCTCATCTTTCTCGTATTGCTTCACCATGTCCCACACGGTCAGGAGGGCCACGGAGACGGCCGTTAGAGCCTCCATCTCCACGCCCGTCTTGGCGATGGCCTCTACACGGGCCGTTATGACCACCCCGTCCTCCTCGAGCCTGGGCTCTATGTCCACCTTCGTTATCGGTATGGGATGGCATAGCGGTATGAGCTCGGGAGTCCTCTTGGCCGCCAGAATGCCGGCGAGCTGGGCGCTCAGGAGGGGATTTCCCTTCTCGACACGCCCTTCCCTTATGCGCTTGAGGGTCTCGGGCTTGAGCAGAATCTTCCCCTCGGCCACGGCCATCCTCAACACATCGGGCTTGTGGCCCACGCCCACCATCTCTATGGAGGAGCCCACGGCGACACACCCGAGACGGCCGCTCCGCAGGAGGAGCCTATGGGAATTAATAACTG
>CAYUYX010000221.1:0-1656 GCA_964449495.1 uncultured Candidatus Bathyarchaeia archaeon | reverse complement strand
GTAGAGGGGAGCCCAGCTATCGGGCTTAACCGGCGTGAAGGGCGCTTCTCCGCAGAGCCTGCGCTTCGCCACGCCTATGGTGGGCACGTTGGCCACGATGCCGAGGTGGGTTGCCTCCCCGCAGCGCCTCGGGTGGGCTATGCCCTGGGCGTCAACGAGCACGATGTCGGGGCGTCTTCTAAGGCCCCTCAGGGCCTTGAGCATGACGGGCACCTCCCTGAAGGCCAGGAGGCCCGGGATGTAGGGGAGCCTCGGCTCCATCTCCGCCAGGGAGACCTCGAGGACCTCTAAGCTGGGGAACGAGAGGAGGACGCAGGCGGCAATGGCCCTCCCATCGGGCTTGAAGCCCACATCGAGGCCCGCCACGAGCTCGACGGGCTCGTTGAAGCGGTCCTCGAGGAGGACCTTCCCGGCCAGGAGGACCTGGGTCTTCTTCAGCCTCTCGAGCAGGGCGCCCGGGGGGCTGGGTCCTTCGGGCTGGCTCACTTCTTACCCCACTTGCCCGTCAGGACGCCTATAGCCAGGCCCGCTATGACGCCTGCGATGGTGGAGAGCGTCCTCTGCTTCTCGTTGCTAAGGCCGGCCAGGACGCCGGCCGTCAGGCCTATGCCAGCGCACATGGCGGTCCACACGCCCGGGGCATCGCACCTCAGGTGCCCGACGGGGCTCACCGCTGGGTCCGTGGTGTCCACGTGCACTATGTAGTGGTCCTTCGTCTCCTCAACGTGGACGCAGCTGCCGTCCGGCAGGGTTAGGCGGTAGTGCTTGTGGGTGATGTGGAGGCCTATGCTCCTCCTGAACCCGTGCTTCAGAGGGTCATCGAGCTTGTGCTTCGGAATCTTCACCTTCAGGCCCGGGCGCCTTTTTGAGAGGTGCTCTATCAGCTTAGACCACTCCAGGCTCATCCCGTGGGAAGAGGAGGCCTCCCGGTATTTTTGCCTTGCGGTCAGGCGCCCCCGCACGACGGCCCCGGCGGCCCGCCCGAGCCTAATGGCCGGCCAATTTCCTCCTGGCGAGGGAGTACCTGTAGAGCGCCGAGAGAGCCCTTATCGCCCTCCTTATCGATGGGTAGGTTGGGAAGCCCGCTTCCTCGAGGGCCTCCACTGCGGCCTCGACGCCAGCCCTATCCCCGCTGATGCACACGACCATGGGCTTATCCGGCGCTCTCTCACGGGCCGCCGAGAAGTAGCGCACGAAGTCCTCGGGGCTGGCGTAGAACGGCGTCCCGCTCATCTCATCCGGCAGGCCCATTATGTTGGCCACCACGGCGTCCACCCCCGGGTCGTCGGCCAGCACCTCGAGCGCAAGGCCGTATCCGTCGGGCCCTATGGCCTCGTGGAGGGGCTCCAAGTCTATGGGGTGCGTGGGCCTCGCCCAGGGCGGGAGGGCCTTGGCCAGTCGGGCCCTGCTCTCCTCCGAGAGCTCTGCGAGCTCGAGACCGGCCAGGGCGCACTCGTCCGAGGCTATCACGCATCCTGCGCCCGTGTAGGAGGCCACGCCAGTCCTGGGCCCCCTCGGCACCGGCTGCGTGGAGAAGGCCTTCACGAGGTCGAGCATCTCCTCGAAATCGCGGACCCTTATGAGGCCGCACTGCCTGCACGCGGCATCGAATATCTCGTCCCGGCCGGCCAGGCTGCCCGTGTGGGAGAGGGCCGC
>CAYUYX010000220.1:0-1667 GCA_964449495.1 uncultured Candidatus Bathyarchaeia archaeon | reverse complement strand
ATGGGAGGAAGAATGGGAGGAGGGCTGGGAGGAAGAGGAGTGGGAAGAGGAGGAGTGGTAACCCCTCCCCGCCCCATCGGGTAAAAGGCCTCCCCGGCTTCTGCGTGATGAGCTATGACCAGGATAGCCGTCATAGACAGGGACAGGTGCCAGCCGAGGAAGTGCGGGCTCGCCTGCATAAACGTGTGTCCCATGGTGAAGACGGGCTTGGAGGCCATAGCGCTCGGCGAGGACGGAAAGCCCGTTATAGCGGAGCCCCTCTGCTCGGGCTGTGGGATATGCGTTAAGAAATGCCCGTTCAAGGCCATCTCAATTGTGAGGCTCCCGGAGGGCCTTGAGGAAGAGTGCGTCCACCGCTTCGGCCCAAATGCCTTCAAGCTCTACCGGCTCCCCGTGCCCATAAGGGGTGAGGTCCTCGGCCTGATAGGCGAGAACGGGACGGGGAAGACGACGGCCCTAAACATCCTGTCTGGCCGGATAACCCCGAACCTCGGCCGCTATGAGGACCCGCCCGGCTGGGAAACCGTGATAGAGCACTTCTCGGGCTCCCCGCTCCAGGAATACTTCTCCTCCCTGAGCTCGGGCGAGCTCAGGGTGGCCTACAAGCCCCAGTACGTGGATAAGATACCGAGGGTCGTGAGGGGGCCCGTGGGCACTATTCTGGCCAGGGTAGATGAGCGTGGGGCGCTCGACGAGGTGGTGGGCCTCCTCGGCCTCAAGCCCCTGCTGGATAGGCCCGTCGAGGTCCTGAGCGGGGGGGAGCTCCAGCTCGTGGCCATAGCGGCCGCCATGTGCAAGGACGCCGATGTCTACCTCTTCGACGAGCCCACCAGCTACCTCGACGTGGGGCAGAGGCTGAGGGCTGCCCGGGCCATCCGCTCCCTGGCGGTGCGCCTCGGGAGGATGGTCGTGGTGGCTGAGCACGACCTGGCCGTCTTAGACTACCTATCCGATAAGGTCTGCATAATCTACGGCGAGCCGGGCGTCTACGGCATAATCTCGCACGTCCACGGCGTGAGGGTGGGCATCAACATATACCTCGATGGCTACATCCCGGACGAGAACGTGCGCTTCAGGAGGGAGCCCATAAGGTTCCACGTGAAGCCCCCCACGCCCGCCTGGCCCTCCGAGAAAGTCATGCTCAGCTGGGGCAGGATGAGGAAGGACTACGGCTCCTTCGAGCTCACCGTCGAGCCCGGCGAGGTCCACGAGGGGGAGGTCATAGGCATCCTCGGCCCGAACGGCATAGGGAAGACCACGTTCGTGAGGCTCCTGGCTGGCGTGGAAGAGCCGGATGAGTGCGAGTACGTACTCGGCACCCCGAGGGTGGCCTACAAGCCCCAGTACATCTCCACGGCCTACGAGGGGACGGTAGAAGAGCTCCTTAGGGATGCCGGGGCAGATTTGACATCCAGCTGGTACCGCTCGGAGATAATAAGGCCCCTCCGCCTCGAGAAGCTCCTCGACCGGGACGTATCAGAGCTCAGCGGGGGGGAGCTCCAGCTCGTGGCCATAGCGGATTGCCTGACGAGGGAGGCGGACCTCTACCTCCTCGACGAGCCCAGCGCCTACTTGGACGTGGAAGAACGCCTGACGGTCGCCAGAACGATAAGGCGCATGGTGGAGACCCGCCAGGCTGCGGCCTTCGTTGTGGAACACGACATAAT
>CAYUYX010000219.1:0-1683 GCA_964449495.1 uncultured Candidatus Bathyarchaeia archaeon | reverse complement strand
ATCTCTGCCGGGGCATCATGGCGAAGCTGGACGAGCTGGCGGAGCGGGCGGTGGAGGAGCTCTCCGGCTACGAGCTCTCCAGCTTCCTCGTGGGCATCGAGCTCCCGCTGTGGGCAGAGGAGCGCGAGGACGAGCTGAGGGCCGAGTTCGGGATTGAGCATGGCGAGGGGCTCAGGAACGAGCTGAGCAGGGAGGTAGGGAAGCGTATCTCGGCCATCCTCGGCGTGCCAGCCGATTTCGAGAGGCCGGATGTAGTCGTCATCTTGGAGCCCTTCTCCGGCTCCGTTAGGCTCCAGGTCAACCCCGTCTTCGTGGCGGGGCGCTACAAGAAGCTCGTGAGGGGAATACCGCAGGCCAAATGGGTATGCACGAGGTGCGGGGGGAAGGGCTGCCCGAGGTGCAACTGGACGGGCAAGATGTATCCTACATCCGTCTCCGAGCTCATAACGGGCCCCATGATAGAGGCCTTCGAGGCCGAGGAAGCGGCCTTCCATGCGGCTGGGCGTGAGGACGTAGATGCGAGAATGCTCGGTCGGGGGAGGCCTTTTGTGGTAGAGCTGAAGAGGCCGAGGAAGCGAAAAGTGGATTTGCTCTCCCTTGAGGAGAGAATAAACGAGGAGGCCAAAGGTCTCGTCAGTGTCTCTGGCCTCAGGTTCGCCGATAGGAAGCTCGTCAGGCGTATAAAGGAGGAGAAGGCCGAGAAGGTCTATGAGGTCGTCGTGGAGTTCGAGCGGGAGGTCTCGGATGAGGAGCTCAGGGCTCTGGAAACGGGTCTCTCCGGCGTTACGGTAAGGCAGTGGACGCCTAAGAGGGTGCTCCACCGTAGGCCCGATAAGCTGAGGCTGAGGAAGGTCCACGAGCTGGAGGTCATGGAGCGCCTCGGGCCGAGGGTGGTCCGCCTGAGGGTGCGCTGCGATGGGGGGCTCTACGTGAAAGAGCTCATCACGGGCGACGATGGGAGGACCACGCCGAGCGTCTCTGAGCTTATAAGGGTGGACGCTAAGCCCCTTGAGCTGGACGTGGTGGACGTGCTGATGGAGGGGGTGTGAGGGGGTGCCGCAATCGAAGGGGCTGAGGCACAAGACCCGGAAGGTGATGAGAAAGCACCCCAGGGAACGGGGCAAGCTCAGGCTGAGCCGTATCCTGCGTAAGTACGCCCTGGGGGATAGGGTGGTCATAAAGATAGACCCGGCCATCCACAGGGGGATGCCCCACCGGCGCTACCACGGCAAGGTGGGCGTCGTCGTGGGGATGCGCGGCAGAGCGTACATAGTGGAGGTGCCCGTCGGCGGGGAGACCAGAACGCTCATAGTGAGGCCCGAGCACCTCATGCCCCATGGAGGGTGAGGCGGTGGCCTCGAGGAAGGTGATAAGGGAGCGCTTGCTGACCATCCCGGAGGTCAAGGAGCTGCTTGAGGAACTCGGCTTCGAGGCGGGCGGGGATTTCTTCGTTAGAGCCTACGACTACGCCGAGAAGTTCTCCAAGCTCGAGGCAGGGAAGGCGAGGGAGCTCGTGGAGAAGCTCGTGCAGGACTTCGGCCTCACGGAGCGGGAGGCCGTCCAGCTGGTGAACTGCATGCCCGAGACGATAGACGAGCTCCGCACTTTCTTATCCGGCCATAAGGTATTCATAAGCAGCGAGACCATGAAGGCTATTTTGGCTCTCCTCGATGAGTACAGGCA
>CAYUYX010000218.1:0-1685 GCA_964449495.1 uncultured Candidatus Bathyarchaeia archaeon | reverse complement strand
ACTATGGCCTCTGAGGCCAGCAGGTCCCTATCGGCCTCGAGCATTATGGTTACGTTCGTGAAGGCGGATTGGTAGCCGAGCCTCGTGGGGTAGTTCAGCTCGAAGAACATCTTCTGGAACTCCTGCTTCACGGTCCTGTAATCGAGCTTGTCGTGGCGTATGAAGGGGGCCGTGTACAGGTCTATGGCCGATATCGCCTGGGCGCCCGTCCACTCCTGGGCCGTGAGGTGGAAGAAGTTCACCACGTGCGATATGGCCGTGCTGAGGTGCTTGGCTGGCTTAGAGCGGAGGGTGGGCGTTACGAGCCCGAGCCTGAGGAGCTTTGCGTAGGACCAGCCGGCGCAGTAGGGGACCCAGAGGGAGTGGGGGAGCTTGTGGATGTGTATGTCCCTGTTGAAGTGCATCTCGACGGCTTGCCTCGGGAGGTAGCTCCGTAAGACGGATGGGCTTTTCATGAGCTTTGACATGGCGAAGCCGAGGAAATCGCTATACGAGATGGTGGTGTTGGCGTTCTCGTGGATTTCCCAATCGGCTTTGGCGAGGTAGGCTTCCTCCAGCTTCCTGAGCTCCTCTCCCTGCAAGGTACCCATCCTCCTAAGGGGGGCCCATGCGTAGCTTAAAAAGCAATCGGCCGGCCTCATGGCGTAATTTGGATGCCCGTCGGGAGGGGGAAGGGGCTATGCACGCACGTCCCCGATGTGATGGCGGTCATGATGTCGGCAAAAACCTATAAAAGCGGGAGAGCGCATCAATGCGCCATCACGCTGTATGGTCGATGAGGTGTGGGCGGGGTGATGGACGTGGCCTGGAGGAACGCTTAAAAGTGGCTAAGGAGAGGGTGATGGACTTCTTCTCGAGCCTCTCCCAGAGGCCGGAGGAGGGCCTTATAGAACTGGCCGGCGAGCCGCATCTCCTGGTGGGCCATAGAGCTCTGGTAACGGCCCACAAGGACCTGGCCGAGAGGTTCGGCTTAGCAGCTGCTCAGCTGGCCTTCTACAGGCTCGGCCACGAGATGGGCTCTTGCTGCTGTAAGGCCATTTCGGAGGCCTACGGGGTAGAGGAGCCCCTCGATAGGCTCCTCATGGGCCCCTCTTCTTCGTGAGGGTAGGCTGGCTCCCCTACGTGGATTTCTTAAAGGCGGAGCTGGCCCCGGGGGAGGGCTGGTTCCTCCTCTGGGAGACCCGCTCCCACTTCGCCGAGAAGCTCCTAGAACTCTATGGGAAATCGGACCAGGCGGAGTGCTTCGTCCTGGCAGGCATGAGCGCCGGCTGGTGCTCGGAGGCGTTCGGCCTCCCCCTCGCAGCCAGGGAGATATTCTGCGTTGCCAGGGGGGATGGGGCCTGCCGCTTCCTCGTAGCCCATAGGGCCAGGCTCTTCGAGCTCTCCCGTCAGGAATGGGTGAGCGCTCCTACGGAGGGCTTCGAGATAACGAGGCTGGAGCTCAAGGAGCGATAGAGGCGCCCGGCCCGCTCGCATCGGCTCAGGGACTACCCCACGAGGTCGCTTAGGATGCCCTCCACACGGGCGAATATCTCTTGAGCATCGAGCTTCAGGTGCCTTCCGCCGGCCACCACGGGCTCCCCCCCGACGAATACGTATTCAATAGCTCCGGAACGGGCCGAGTAGACGATGGCAGCGTGCACGTCGTGCAGCGGCACGGTGTTGGCCCTCCTCAGGTCAAGTAT
>CAYUYX010000217.1:0-1697 GCA_964449495.1 uncultured Candidatus Bathyarchaeia archaeon | reverse complement strand
ACCTCGAGACGGTCGTGAGGGGGCTCGAGCTGGCAACCCTCGTCTTCATGAAGTTCAAGGTAGTCGATGGCCGCTTCGTGGAGCTCCCCATAAGGACCGTTGATACGGGCTACGGCATAGAGCGCTTCACGTGGATGAGCCAGGGCTCCGTGAGCGCCTTCCACGCAGTTTACGGGCCCCTCCTCGAGGAGGTAGCCGATATCGTGGGCGTGGAGCTCCCGGAGCCAGAGGCGCTTATCGAGCCAGCGAGGCACTCAAGCCTCATGATAGTCCGCAAGGGCTTCAAGCTCTCGGAGGCGAGGGAGAGGGTGGCCAGGGCCATAGGCATGGACGCATCGGAACTCGAGCGCTTCCTCAGGCCCATCGAGGCCCTCTTCGCCATCCTCGACCACACGAAGTGCCTCGTGCTCATGCTGGCGGACGGCGTCGTTCCATCGAACGTAAGAGAGGGCTACCTGGCCCGCCTCGTCTTAAGGCGCACCTACAGGCTCCTGAGGCTGCTTGGGGCAGAGGAGGCCCTGCTCGACGTGGTGGAGGCGCAGGTGCGCTACTGGCGCCGGGATTACGAGCGCATAGGGGAGGCCGAGGACTACATAATGGAGATGGCCGCCCTCGAGGGGGAGCGCTATAGGCAGACCATAGGGAGAGGCGTTGGCCTCGTGAAGCGCATGGCCCGGGAGTTGAAGAAGGCCGGCCTGAAGCGCCTGCCGGAGGAGAAGGTGATAGAGCTCTACGACTCGCACGGCGTCCCACCCGAGATAACGGAGGAGGTAGCCCGCTCGGAGGGCCTCGAGGTCGAGATACCGGACGATTTCTACGCGAGGGTCGCAGAGAGGCATGTGTCTCCCCCGCTCAAGGCGGAGGAGGGGCTTGAGGGGCTCGAGGAAGCCCTCTCCGGCCTGCCCCCAACCGAGCCCATATACTACGAGGATGCCTACGTCCGTGAGTTCGAGGCCAGGGTCCTGAGGACCATAGGGGGCCGGTTCGTCGTCCTCGATAAGACGGCCTTCTACCCGGAGGGAGGCGGTCAGCCGGCCGATTGCGGCGAGCTGAGGCACGAGCAGGGCTCCTGCAGGGTGGTAGATGTGAAGAAGGTCGGGCGCATAGTAGTCCACGTGGTAGAAGGCCAGGTCCCGCCGGAGGGCGCCGTCGTCAAGGGCCTAATCGATTGGGAGCGCAGGCACGACCTCATGAGGGCTCACACGGCCACGCACATCATCCTCGGGGCCGCAAGGCGTGTCTTAGGCCAGCACGTCTGGCAGGCCGGAGCCCAGAAGGGCGTCGAGCAATCAAGGCTCGATATAACGCACTACAAGCACCTGAGCCTGGAGGAGCTGCACGCCATAGAGCGCCTCGCCAACGGGGTCGTGAGGGCCGACCTGCCCGTCCGAACGGCCTGGATGCCGAGGAACGAGGCAGAGGCGAGGTACGGCTTCAGGCTCTACCAGGGAGGGGCCGTCCCGGGCCGCGAGATAAGGGTCGTGGAGATACCTGGCTGGGACGTGGAGGCCTGTGGGGGGACGCACTGCGCTCGGACTGGCGAGATAGGCTTGATAAAGCTCCTCAGGGCCGAGAGGATACAGGATGGCGTGGAGAGGCTCGTCTTCGCCGTGGGAGAGCACGCCCTGAGGGTGGCGCAGGAGCAGGAGAAGGCCCTCAGCTCCGTGGCGAGGGCGCTGAACGTCCCGATATCCGAT
>CAYUYX010000216.1:0-1703 GCA_964449495.1 uncultured Candidatus Bathyarchaeia archaeon | reverse complement strand
GTGCACGGCCATGAAGCTCAAGCGCTTAGGCCTGGCCCACGTCTTCTTCTCCATTCGTGATGCCCCGAGGGGGGCCATCGTGCTCGACCCCATGGCGGAGAAAGCCCTCTCCCGTGCGGATAGGCCCGTGATGCTCAGGAGGGGGCTCCTCGCCGTTGACTGCAGCTGGGCCCATATTGAGAGCTTCCCGAGGGGCCTGAGGGGGCCGAGGAGGTGCCTGCCGTACCTCGTGGCGGCCAACCCCGTGAACTTCGGCGTGCCGACGAAGCTAAGCACCGCTGAGGCCCTGGCGGCGGCCCTCTACATAGCCGGCTTCAGGGAGCAGGCCGAGGAGGTCATGTCCGTGTTCAAGTGGGGCCCGGTCTTCCTCGAGATGAACGGGGAGCTCTTGGAGGCCTACT
This sequence comes from uncultured Candidatus Bathyarchaeia archaeon, assembly GCA_964449495.1. Lineage (GTDB taxonomy): Archaea > Thermoproteota > Bathyarchaeia > EX4484-135 > EX4484-135 > EX4484-135. Next base: position 1,302 of record CAYUYX010000216.1, on the reverse strand, counting down.
CGAGGGCGGAGGACAGCTCCGGCGTCCTGAGGGCCCAGGAGGAGTTCCTCAAGACCATAATCGGAGAGAGGCGTGAATAGAGGGCCCCGGGCCGGGCCTCCCCGCGAGGACGGGGAGCCCTCCTCGGGACCCCTGGGGGGCTCCTCCGCTCCTATCGACCAGCCTGAGGACCCCGATGGAGATGGGCAAATCGGCCACGAGCTCCTCCCCCGTCCTCAAGCTCGCTACGGCCTTCAGGACGTAGGTTACGGATGAGCAGGTATCTGCGAACGAGGAATAGCTCGGGGCCTTGAGCGAGAAGGGCGCCGTCCTCCTGACAGGCAGGAAGGCCTTCCTCAAGCACCTCGCCAGGGAGATTTCCCCGAGCTGTCCCACTCGCAGCCTCTCGATGGCGAGGACCTCTATCCTCAAGGAGCGTGCGGCCTGCGGATGGCTTAGGAATACCGAGCCCCTCAGGGCTTCTCCGGGGAGGAAGAGGCCCTTCACCAGGTTTATGCTCAGGCATACAGGCCCTCTGCACACGGAGGCCGAGCGCCGGCTCTCTCGGCTCACGGGGCCGAGGACGAAAAGCATCTTGCCCACGGATATGTTGGGCGCCAGGCCGAGTTCTATGAGGGCCTTCACGCGCCAGACCCGCAGGATGGAGGAGCCCACGTACGTCGGCTTGGCCCCATCGGGGACCCTGATGGAGAAGCTCACGGACCAGGAGGGCGGGGAGGCTATCCCCGGGCCTGAGACGCTCACCACGCACCTGTGGGGTATCCTGGTGAGCCTCGAGCTTTTTACGAAGAACTTCTCGCAGCACGTCAGCTCGGCGGAGATGGCCTTATAGCGTAGGGGCCTCTGCGTGTGGATGACGAGCGTACAGCCCACTTCCTCGCCGGGGAGGCAGTAGGGCCTGCTGATTTCGAGGAACGGCTCCACAGGGCCCCCGGCCTCCGAGCGTGATGACCACCTGACCCCCACTTCGGACACCCAGGGCCGTCCTCGGAATTCCTCGGCATGGCCAGGCGAGGCGCTGAACCTCGGCGAGCGTCCCCTGGCCCTCAGCGCCGCTAAACCCTCCCGGGAAAGAGAATATAAGTTTTTCAGCCAGCTCGTGGAGAGGGGCCAGAGATGTGAATATCCTGGCCAGGTCCCCGTGAATTCGGTAGCTCACCGGAGTTGGGGGCTGGCGAGCCGGTGGTAGCCCACCTTCTGTTCGGGCGGCATGTATCTCATCGGGCTACCCGCACCTCGGGCGGCCTCCTCATCGGTGCCTACTTGCCCTTTCACCCCGTGGGACGGCCGTTTCACCGCTTC
>CAYUYX010000215.1:0-1716 GCA_964449495.1 uncultured Candidatus Bathyarchaeia archaeon | reverse complement strand
CCGTGTGAGCGTGCCTGAGGGCGACCATCACGTCTATCGGGTCGAGGCCTTCGCCGACGCCCTCGAGATAATCCCGAAGACCCTCGCAGAGAACGCAGGCCTCGACCCGATAGACGTGATGGTCGCCCTCAGGCACGCTCACACGGAGGCCGGGAAGGAGACGTGGGGCGTGGACGTCTTCGAGACGGACCCGAAGAAGGCCGTGAAGGACATGTTCGAGCTCGGCGTCATCGAGCCGGTGAAGGTGAAGGAGCACGCCGTAAAGGCGGCGACCGAGGTAGCCTGCATGATAATGCGCATCGACGATGTGATTGCCGCCGGGAAGATGAAGGAGGAAGAGGAGGAGAAGGGCGAGGAGGAGAAGGGCGGGGGCGGTTGGTCCGGCGAGTTCTGAGCCCCTCCCGGCCCGTGGGAAGGAGAGCGGTAGCCCAAAACCTTTATTTGGGAGCTCTCTCCGCTACCAAACCGGAGCTCCGGTGGTGTAGCCCGGTAAGCATGGCGGCCTCTCGACCCCGCCAGGGGAGGGAGAGCCGCAGGTCCCGGGTTCGAATCCCGGCCGGAGCACCACCATCGAGGCTATAAAGGGGCTAAAGGCCGCTTGTTCACGTGAAATCGGGAGGCCGTGTCCTGGAGCCTTTATAAAAGCGGGGTCTTCCCGCCCTCCGGGCCTGTGAGGCTGACGCCCTGGGCTGAGGCTCGATTGACGGCGTGCTCCGGTGCTGAGAGCCGCACATGGCCGAGGCCCCACCCGTGGCCATGTATTACCCCACTTTCGCCGTACCCTCGCCAGAACATTATCCCGCTCAATCCAGCTTAAAGCCCCCCGGCGCACCCGGTCTATCGGCGGTGATGCGGGGCCTTGGCCGAGGAGGAGCTATCCCACCTCCCGCCTCACCTCAGGGAGAGGGCGAGCCTCGTGGAAGAGGCCATAGAGGAGCCGCCTCACCCCTTCATATACAGGGTCCTCATGGACGAGGGCACGAGGCACGTGGTGGAGGAGTACATACGTAGGAAAGAGACCCTCAGGGGGCGGGCCCTCCCCCTCGGGGAATTGGAGCGCCTGCTCGACGTGAGGAGCGTTGACAAAGCCCTGGTCGAGGAGCTGACGGAGCGGTTCGGCTCGGGGGAGCTCAGGGTCGTGGGGGTGGATGCGGGCACCAATCACCTGAACCTCGAGATAGCCCACATCCCCCTCTGCTGCGCAGTTGCGGCCCTCTGCTCGGGCTTCGACGTGATAGACAACATCCCCGAGATAATGAGGCGGGTGCCCCTCTGGGACGACGAGCTCTACCCCGAGATGCGCACGTTGGTCGTAAGCTACAGGCTCCAATTCAAGCTCGTGGTAAAGGCCATCGAGCGCTGGGAGCCGGATTTCGTGCTCTTTGATGGTCCATTCCTTTACAGCCAGCTTTACCGACGGGGAGGGAAGGCGTACATGCGGGATTTCGAGCGGACGGTGGAGGCCAGCGTTAAGGCGCTCGGGTTCTGCGTCGAGAAGGGCGTCCCCGTGGTGGGCTTCGTGAAGAGGCCCGAGGGCCTGAGCGTGGCGAAGAAGCTGGTGCGAAAGGGGGTGCTCAAGAGGCCCGTGAGGGATATAGTAGCCCTCAAGTGGATGAGATACGGTACCTACACGGCCCCCTTCCGCTACACGAGCAGGATGGAGGCCAAGGAGGCCGGGAAGAGGCGGGGGGACCGGTTGGTCGGCTCCATCATGGC
>CAYUYX010000214.1:0-1736 GCA_964449495.1 uncultured Candidatus Bathyarchaeia archaeon | reverse complement strand
GTGATCAACGTCCACTTCAGCGAGTTGGTCTCGCTGTAGATGGTGGCCAGCGTGGCCACGCAGGGCATGTAGAGGAGCGTGAAGGCCATGAACGCGAGACCCGTAACGGGCGTGAAGGAGGAGGCCACGGCCTCCGAGAGGCTCCCCCCGGCCCCTCCGAGCAGTATGCCGAGCGTCTCGACCACTATCTCCTTCGCTATGAAGCCGAGCAGGAGGGCCACGACGGCACGCCAATCGAAGCCCAGGGGCCTGAAGAAGGGCTCGAGGGCCCTGCCTATCATGGCGGCGTAAGAGTTCTCGACCAGCTGGCCGCCGGATGTGGCGGCCCAGGGATGTGTGGCCAAGAACCATATGAACAGCATGGCCCCGAATATTATGGTCCCGGCCTTCCTTATGAAGAGGACACCTCTCTCGTACATGTGCGCCAGGAGGCTCCTGAGCGTGGGCCTGGCGTACATTGGGAGCTCGAGGATCAGGGCCCCCCGCCCTCTCCTGAAGAAGGGGATCACGGTCCTGAACAGGAGGGCCGTCCCTATGGCCATAAATATGCCGAGGACGTACATGGAGAAGACGGCGGCTGCCGCGTAGGCCCCGAATATGGCCCCCCCTATGAGCACGTATATCGGGAGCCTCGCGCTACACGATATGAAGGGGCTGACCATGATGGTGAGGACCCTGTCCTCCTCCCTGTCTATGGTCCTGGCCGCCATCACGCTCGCTATGTTGCAGCCGAAGCCGAGCAGGAGCGGTATGAAGGAGCGGCCGTGGAGGCCCAGCCTGTAGAGGAGCCTATCCATGACGAACGTCGCCCTGGCCAGGTAGCCCGTGTCCTCGAGGATGGCCAGGCCGAAGAACAGGAAGAAGATCGGCGGGATGAAGACGAGGACGCTCCCGAAGCCGGCGCAGAGGCCATCTGCCACGAAGGAGGCCAGCCTCGGGTTCGCTATGGCCTCCTCGGCCAGGCCAGCCAGCCAGGAGAAGAAGAGGTCTACCAGGTCCGATAGAGGGGCGGAGACCTCGAAGGTGAACTTGAAGAGGGCCCAGAGGAGGGAGAGGAATATCGGTATGCCCAGGGCCTTGTGCAGGAACACCCTGTCGAGGAGGTCGGATAGCGTTATAGGCCTCCTGCCCCTCAGGACCCTCGAGACTATATGCCTTATGGCCTCGTAGCGTTTCTCGATTATCTGGATGCTCAGGTCCTCCAACCTACCGCCTCCGAGATCTCGCGCCACACCCGGCTCGACCTCAGTTTCCCCAGGACATCCTCATCGCCCTCGAGCGCCTTTATGGCCAGCCACCTGACCGGGTAACGCTGGGCCAGCTCCGGGTCCTTCCTTATTATGGACTCCAGCTTCCCTATCATGGCCTCCAGCTCGGGGCCGTAATCGACCGGTGGCCTCGGGGCTCTCTTCCTCTTGGCCGCCTCCAGTATGGCGTCCTTGAGCTCCTCCATGCCATCCTTGGTGGTGGCGACCGTCGGGATCACCGGGACGTTTAGGAGCCTCGAGAGGGCGGCCACATCTATCTCGTAACCGAGGTCCCGGGCCACATCCCATTTGTTCAGGGCCACGACCACGTTAGCCCCGAGCTCGAGGAGCTGGAGCGTGAGGTAGAGGTTCCTCTCGAGCGCTGAGGCATCTACCACGTCCACGACCACGTCCGGCTTCTCGACAGCTATATACTCGCGGGCCACGAGCTCCTCCTGCGAGTAAGCCGAGAGGCTGTAGATGCCGGGC
>CAYUYX010000213.1:0-1739 GCA_964449495.1 uncultured Candidatus Bathyarchaeia archaeon | reverse complement strand
CGTGAGGGGGCGCCCTTCCTGGAGGAAGCGCCTCGCATCCTCGTGGTAGCGCATGGCGAGGTCGAGCACGTAGGAGATGTCCTCGCTCTTCACGGCCCGCTCCTCTTGCCCGCCCTTCTCCTCGAGCGTGCTGAAGGCGAAGTCGAGGTTGGCCACGTACTTCCTCGCAAGCTCCTCGGCCTCGTCAGGCCCCATGGCCCTCCCCCCTCGTCTTGAGCTTCTTAAGCTTGGGCGCCTTCTTGGCCAGGCGCATCCAGGCCAGCACGCCCGATGCCCTATCGGCTCTACTCATGTGCTGGCAGGCCCTCACGACGTAGAAGATGGCCGTTAGCCAGGCGTGGGCGAGCATGGCGAAGAGGGCGTAAACGGGCATGGGGAATGGCCCGAGCGAGAGGCCGAAGAAGCCGAGGGCGGAGAAAACAATCATGTAGAGCAAGTACATGTTCCTCCGGCCGTCCATGAGGGCGAAGCGCCTGTCCGTCGGCGAGGCGGCCGTGAGGGCGATGCCCATGGTGTCCTTGAACTGCATGTAGACGTGCCTGACGAACGTGTCGAGCACGAGGAAGGCGCCTCCGGCGAGGAGGAGCCACCAACGCCCGTAGGCGAGGTAGAGGCCCAGGGCGAAGGAGAGGTACCACGTCTGCTCGAAGAGCATGTCGAAGGAGTGCTCTATGTGGCCGAGCTTCGTGAGAAAGCCCCTCGAGCGGGCGAGCTTCCCATCCAAGCCATCTATTATGCCCACCAGGTAGGCCAGGAGGGAGGCGTAGAGGAAGTGCCCCATTATGAAGAGGGGGGCTATGGCGAAGGCGAGGATGTTCCCGATGACCGTTATGGCGTTCGGCGTTATCCAGGCGTGCTCGGAGAGATGATATACTATGCGGTCCTCGACCGGCTTGTTCATGTAGCCCGTGAAGTGCAGGCCCTTCTGCGTCCTGAAGACCAGGGCCCTCTTCGCCCTCAGCCAGGAATCCTTATCGCGTACGAGCACACAGAGGGGACGGAGAGCTCGCCTTACGGTTGGCTCTGGGATTTCAAAGGAGGCCGGGTCGAGCGCTCTGGCCTTCCCTCTCGCCAGGAGAGAGGCGGCGAGACCCGTTAACCCCACTACATCGCCCCTCAAGACCTCTCTAATATCTTCCGCCCTCGCCCTGATGGCCCCAACAGGCTCCCCCTCTACCACGGCTACCACGGGGCCTTCTGAGCCGAGGAGGAGCTCGAAAAAGCTCTCGCTTGCCACGAGGCCAACGGGAACGAGGAGGACATCGCCCTCTCCCGCCATCTCAAGAGCTTCCCCGAGCCCGGATGCGTAAGAGAGCCTTATCCCGAGCTCGTCCCCATCGCCGAGGAAGGAGGAGAGCTGCTCCCCGTAGGGGCCGGATACGATGATGGCCTCTCCAACGCCCGAGTTCTTCAGGACGTAGAGCGCCCTCAGCACGAGCGGGACGCCGCAGAGCCTCACGAGGGCAAGGGGGCCATCACGGCCTAAGGCGTGGGCTGGGGAAGCGGCATCTATTATGGCCTTCAAAGAGCATCACCCCGCCTCGGGATTGCTGGCCATATAAAAGGCTTGCTGGCTAACCTTATCCCCCATGCCCGCCCCCGGGGCGTGGCGGTGGCCTTGCGAGGAGAAGTCGGCAAGCTGAGCCCCGAGCTCCTCGAGAAGTACGTCTTCCCGAGGATTGGCGTGAGGGACCCGAGCGTGCTGGTGGGCCCTTCCTACGGCGAGGACTCCGCCATAA
>CAYUYX010000212.1:0-1760 GCA_964449495.1 uncultured Candidatus Bathyarchaeia archaeon | reverse complement strand
TCGATAGGCTGAGGAGGGTCAGGGAGGAACTTAAGCCCACGGTGATGCACGTTACGCACGATAGGCTCGAGGCCCTCAAGCTGGCCGACCAATTGGCCATCATGAGCTCCGGGCGATTGGTTCAGGCGGGGGACGTGGGCTCCGTGTTGAACAAGCCCGTCAGCTCGTTCGCCGCCAGGTTCCTCGGCTACGAGAACATCCTCAGGGGGCGGTGTAGGCGTGTGGGCGCCATCTACGAGCTCGAGGTAGGCCCCATCAAGCTCTTGGCCGCAGAGGGGCGTGAGGGAGATGTCCTCGTGTGCCTGAGGGCCGAGGACATTTTTCTCTCGAGGGAAGAGCCCAGGACGAGCGCAAGGAACGTCCTCAAAGGCCGTGTAGTCTCTCTCGAGCCGAGAGGGCCTCTGATAGGCGTTAGGCTCGAGGTCAGCCCGGGTATCGAGCTGGTCTCCGTGATAACGCCCGCTGCGAGGGAGGAGCTCGGAGTTGAGGTGGGGGCGAACGTCTTCCTCGCCTTCAAGGCCTCCAGCCTGAGGGTGATATGATGAGCTCCGAGAGGCTGACGCCGGTCGAGGAGGCCCTGAGGCGCTACATGAGGCGCTTGAGGGAAGTGCTCAGGCCGCCCGGCGTGGAGGAGGTCCCCGTCCTCCAGGCCCTCGGGCGCGTCCTGGCCGAGGACATGGTGGCGCCCGGCAACCTCCCGCCCTTCGATAGGGCCACCATGGACGGTTATGCGGTGAGGGCGGAGGACACCTACGGAGCCAAGCCGAATAGGCCCGTGAGGCTCAAGCTCATCGGCCGCTGCCTCGCCGGGGAAGCCGCTTCCGTGTGTGTTGGGCCTGGGGAGTGCGTGGAGGTAGCCACGGGGGCCATGATGCCGGAGGGGGCCGACGCCGTCGTGAGGGCGGAGCACGCAAGGCGCATAGGGGAAGACGCCATCGAGGTCTACACGCCCGTCCCACGGGGCTCCTGCGTTGACAAGGCCGGCAGAGATGTCGGGCGCGGGGACATGGTGCTCGGGCGCGGGCATAGGCTCAGGGCCCAGGACGTGGCCCTCCTCCTCGCCCTAGGCATCAGGAGCGTGGCGGTCTTCGAGAAGCCGAGGGTGGGCGTCCTCTCCATCGGGGACGAGCTCTCCGATGCGCCTGGCCCAGCGGAGCCCGGGAAGGTCAGGGACGTGGACAGGCCCATGGTGATGCTCATGCTCAAGCAGCTCGGGGCGGTGGCCGTCGACCTCGGGATAGTCCCCGACGATATCGGGGCCGTGAGAGAGGCCATTTCCCGGGGCCTACGCTCCTGTGATGCCGTTTTGACCACGGGAGGCGCCTCCGTCGGCCCGGCGGACGTGGCGGTTAGAGCTGTGGAGGCGCTCGATGGAGCTGAGGTGGTCGTCCGCAGGGTGGCCATGAGGCCGGGCAGGCCCGTTGCCCTATGCCTGGCACGCGGGAAACCCGTGATATGCCTCCCCGGGCCGCCCGTCGCCTGTTACCTGGCCTTCCAACTCTTCGTAAGGCCCGTCGTCCTCGCGCTCATGGGCGTCCGCCCCGACCTCAAGCCCGTATGGCCCGTGGTGAGGGCGAGGTTGGCGAGGAGGCTCCCCTCGAGGGTGGGCTTCACGGACCTCGTACGGGTCAAGCTGCGCCTCAAGCCCGACGGGTCTCTGTGGGCCGAGCCCGTGGCGCTGAGGGGCTCCGGCATGCTGTCCACGCTCGTGGACGCCAACGCCGTGGTAGCCATCCCCGGCGAGCTCGATGTGGTGGAGG
>CAYUYX010000211.1:0-1791 GCA_964449495.1 uncultured Candidatus Bathyarchaeia archaeon | reverse complement strand
GGCCAGGAGGCCCCACCCGCCGCGCCCCGGGCTCTCGGGCAGGCCGGGCAGGTGGAGCCAGCCCGGGAGGTAGCCGTACTCGAGGTAGGTGAAGCCGAAGAGGGCCATCAGGCCTACGACGGCCATAACGAGGGAGCCGGAGGCCAGGAGGGCCTTGTCGCTGAACTTAGTCCCGAGGGGATGGCCCTTCGCCTCGTCGAAGCAGTGGGCAGCCACGCCAACGCCGAGGAAGTAGGCCAGGAGGGCCAGGCCGGTGAGCGTCCAGCTCACCTCCGGCGCCGTGCAGGCCCCTATGAGCACGTAGGAGAGGACCATGGCCGTGTAAGGCGGGTAGAGGATGTCTATCCAGTCTATGCCCGTCGTCCACCAGCGCTTGGACGTCAAGCCTCCAGCACCACCCCCACCTTCTCCACGTCCCTTATTATCTTCCCGCTCCTCATCAGGGAAAGCATCTTCTCGACATCTGAGGCAAATATCCTGTCCTCGGCCAGGTGGGGGATGGAGTTCCTTATCCTGTGGTATGCCCTCGATATGGGCTTGCCGAGCCTTATGCCGGGCTTCTCCCTGAGGTCGAGGGCCTGGGCGGCCGCCAAGAACTCCACGGCCACCACCACGTTGGCCAGCTCCACGACCTTCCTGGCGTTCAGGGCTGCGTTCATGCTCATGGACACGAAGTCCTGGTTATCGGCGTTGGACGGTATGGATTGCACGGACGCCGGCGTGCACAAGCGCCTTATCTCGGCCGCCAGGGCGGTCGCTATGTACTGCCCTCCCTCGAAGCCGGCGTAGAGGCCGGCGGGGAGCCTCGGGTCCACGAGGAACTCCGGGAGGCCTGCGCTGTAGAAGCGGTTCACGAGCCTTGCGAGCCTCCGCTCGGAGAGGAGGGCGACCTGGGCCACGGCGATGGCCAGGTAATCCATGGCGTTCGCCACGTACTGGCCGTGGAAGTTCGCCCCGTGGAAGGCGTCCCCGTCCTCGAAGACGAGGGGGTTATCGTTGCTGCTGTTCAGCTCCGTCTCCACCACGGAGCGCACGAACCTCAGCGTGTCGAGCGCCGAGCCCACCACCTGTGGGATGACCCTCAGGCTGTAGGCGTTCTGGAGGTACTCAGAGCCATCCACGACGGTGCCCGGTGCGTACTCCTCCCTGAGGCGGGACGTTATGGCCTCGTGGCGCCTCACGAGGTCGCAGTCCCTCAGCATCCCGTACATGAAGCGGGCCACATCTATCTGGCCCCTGTGGGGCTTTGCGAGATGGCCCCTTGGGTCGAAGGGCTTTATAGAGGCCCTTAGGGCGGCCAGGCTCATGGCCGAGGCTATCAGGGCGTGCTTCACGAGCCTGAGGGCGTCGAAGACCGCCAGACAGGCGATGCCCGTGGAAGCGGATGTCCCGTTCACGAGGGCGAGACCCTCCTTGTACCTCAGCTCCACGGGCTCGAGGCCCGCCGCCTCTAAGGCCTCGCGCCCACCCATTATGCGCCCCCGGTACTCCGCCTTCCACTCCCCAATCATAACGGCCGCCATGTGGCAGAGGGGGGCCAGGTCCCCGGAGGCGCCGAGGGAGCCGAACTCCGGCACGATTGGGTGGACGCCCCGGTTCAGCATCTCTGCGAGGAGCTCCACGAGCTCGGGCCTCACGCCGGAGTGGCCCCGGACAAGGCAGTTCAGCCTGGCGAGCATCATGGCCCTCACGCACTCCCGGGGGAGGGGGCGCCCATAGCCGGCCGCATGGCTCCTCACGAGGTTCTCCTGGAGCTCCCTCTCGAACTCCTTCGGGACGAGCTTGTAGCAC
>CAYUYX010000210.1:0-1800 GCA_964449495.1 uncultured Candidatus Bathyarchaeia archaeon | reverse complement strand
GATGGGCTCGGTGGGCGAGCTCCTGGTATCGGGTCTCGGGGCCGTGGCCACCCTGACGAGCTTGAACGCAGCCCTCATATCGGCGGCCCGCATATCCTATGCTCTCGGGCGGGATGGGCTTCTCCCGCGCTCTCTTGGGGATGTCCACAAGCGCTTCGGGACGCCCTACAAGGCCATAGGGCTATCCACGCTCATAGCCGCTCTCTTCGCCCTCTCGGGCATCGTGCACTTCTTAGCGGAGGCGGCGAGCTTCGGCTTCCTCATGGGCCTCCTCATGGTGAACATGAGCATGGTCTTCCTGAGGCGGAAGCGCCGTTATCTCCCGAGGGATTTCAGGGCCCCGGCCTACCCCCTCACGCCAATCCTGGCCGTAATCGCCTGCTCATGCCTCCTCGCCTTCATGGACCCCGTTGTCCTCGCCGTTGGGACGAGCATAGCCGTCGTTGGAACCGTCGTCTTCCTCTTCGAGCTCGCTACGCCGAAGACGAGGGAGCTCGGGATGAGCGGCTTCGCCCTCGCCTCCGCCCTATCCGTCTTCGCCCTCCTCCACCTCGTGGGCCTCAAGGTCGAGTACTGCCCAGACCCCCGTCTATCACCGCTCCTATCGGCCCTGTTCTTCATCGGGGCCCTCGTCCAGCTCATATCATCTGCGATGTGCGCTTTCCCGCTCGGGGAGTTCCTCATCCGTATAGCGAAGCCCCTGGGGGCGGTAGAGGAGCCCGGGGTCTCCCTCCCGGGGAGAGCGATAAAGGTCGTGAAGGCCGTGGAGATGCTCGTGGGCCTAGCCCAGGCCGGCGCGGCCATAGGGGCCTCGCTCGTGATATACGGCGCCTACCGGGGCCTCCTCTTCTTCCCGACCTTCCCAGCGGAGTACTACACGCCAATCCTGATAGTGGTGCTCGTGGCCCTGGCCTTCTTCTCCCTCTCCGGCCTGACATGCGCCTACATGCTCGTGAAGCGGAGATACGCCCTCCCGGCCGCCAAGGCCTAAGGCACCTGATGTATGAAGCCGGATAGGACGAGCAGGGCGCCGAGGGCCATGGATATGATGCCGAGGAACGTCTCGAACTCCGGCGGGACGATGCCCCTTATGATGCCCATGAAGAGCACGAAGGCCCCGCTCGTTACGACCATGCTGCCTATGAATATGAGGAAGCCGCCGAAGAAGGCGGAGAAGCGCCTCAGCAGCGTCATGGACCTGAGCTTATCGAGGATGGTGTTGGCCCTCTTTATGAGCTCGTCCATGGCGTCCCTCTCCTTCTCCAACAGCTTAAGCATCTCCTTAGCGGCCTTCACCCTCTCCTCGAGCTCCGGGCCCGCCTCGCCTTTCTCAACTGCCTCGCTCAACCGCCTTATCTCCGAGTCCACCGCATCCCTCGTGTCGAGGGCGAACTTCATCTTCGTCTCCAACCTCTTGAGCTCGTCTTGCATCTGAGCCCTCTCGGCCATTTCCCGGCAGCTCGGCTGAGGAGCATAAAAGCCTTGTGGCCGCTCTATGCCCCGTCTCCCATCACTCGAGGATGATGCGGGCGTCCACCGTCTTTGCGCCTCGCTCGTAGACGATTATGGGGTTGAGGTCCATCTCCCTGACCTCGGGGTGGTCCATGACGAGCCTCGAGGCTCTCACGAGTATCCTCGCTATGGTATCCACGTCGGCCGGGGGCTGCCCCCTATAGCCCTTCAGTATCGGGAAGGCCTTTATCTCCTGTATCATCTCGTGGGCCTCACGCTCGTCTATGGGCGCAATCCTGAACGTAACGTCCTTCAGTATCTCCACGAAGACGCCCCCGAGGCCGAACA
>CAYUYX010000209.1:0-1812 GCA_964449495.1 uncultured Candidatus Bathyarchaeia archaeon | reverse complement strand
TGTCCCCGAGCTCGAGCACGAGGAACTCCGGTTCCTCTTCTCCCCAGAAGTGGTCATGTCCTCTCTCATAATTAACGACGATGCATATCACGTTGTAGGCCGTGGCGTTGCCGACGTTCTCGGCGCATACGGTTATCGTGGCCTCCTCGCCCGGCTCGACGATGTAGGAATCCGCATACTGCCTCAACAGCACAATCGGGAAGCTCTTCCTCGGCCTCATCACCACGAGCAGGTCGTCAACGCACTCCCCCTTACAGAGCTTGAGGAAGACGGCGGTGAAGTGCGGAATCAAGCACGTCATATTGGCCTCCTCTGGCTCAACGGACACCACCTCCATCCACCAGGGAACGTCCACGAGCAAGATGGCGAGCGCCTCCGTGTCCTCCGGGATGTCCGGTGGCTCCCCGGCGCAGATGGGCCCCGAGTGACCGAACAAGGCGTTCAAGCTCAGCGTGTAGGTCCCGTCCGGGTTCTCCTCGATACCGGAGGGGACGAAGCGGTCCGAGAACCATACGGTCAGCCATCCCGCCGCCGGGGGCTGCTCGGAGAAATCGTAATCGAGGGGGGCAATGTGCCAGGGCCTGAAGTGCTCGCCCGGGGGCCCCGTGAAATACTGTTCCGTCATGTTCAGGAGGGCCACGAGCCTGATATCCATCATGGCGTAGGCGAGGAGCACGTGGGGGGATTCGGCCATCCTCGTCGTGTTCTTCACGAGCTCGCAGGGCGTCCCATCCGGGAGCTGTTCCACGAAGCCCTCCGCCACATCATCGAGGCCTACATCGGCGTAGTAGATGAATATGAAGCCCGTGAGGTCCTCCGGCCAGGGAGGTCTCGGGCCCTCCCCGCCATGAGGCCCGCTCGTGGGTCTGAGCGGGAAGACGAAGCTCAGGTAGAGCCACATCTCCACGCCGTATGCAGCCGATACGCTCGAGGCCACTTGGTCGGCTTTGGCCTCGAAGAAGCCCTGCTCACCAGGAAGGCCGACGAAGAACATGCCGAGCCACAGGCCCGGCGAGAAGAGGATGGACATCACCTTCTCCTTGTCCGGCGGCTCCGGCGGCTGGAGAGGGGACGCCTGAGCTGGGCCTAAAGCCGGGAGACCGTGGCCTCCGAGGCCAAATCCGGCTATCAGAGGCAGGAGGCCGCCTCCCCAGGACGGGCCATGGCCGCCCGTGAAGAAGCTCGTCTCCCAGAGCGGAGGCGTCCCCTTCCTCGCCCAGAGAACAAGGACCTCAAGGCCGTGCGGGTAGTGGAAGCCCTGGTCCGGGTAGCCCACCTCCTCCGGCTTGATACCCCGGACCCTCAGGGTGTAGTTGGGCACCAGGAAGGCCGCTTGAGCGAGGACGGAGCCGTCCGGGCAGACGAGCGCATGAACGGCGCTGGCCAAGAAGGGCGATGAGAACGGCGCCTCCGGCGGCTCGAATTCCGACGTGCTCGAGGGCTTCGCCGCGGCTCTGGCCGTCGTGGGGAGGGCGAGAGGGGCCAGGAGGAGGGTGATGGAGAGCCACATCAGCAGGACGGCCGAGCGCCTCATATCCGCCCTTCCTCCTCACTCTGGGGGCGGAGCGAGCTCCCTTAAGCGTTCTGCTTCTGATTTTCAGAGCTCGTCAGCTCTGGAGAACAGAGCCCGCAGGTAAGAGGCCCGAGGGACCCGGGGAGCGCTCTAACGCCACGTGAGGAGGAGGGCGAGGAAGATGTTGAGGTAGAACACGAGGAGGGCGCAGGGGGCCGCCCTGTTCAGGCCTATCTCCTTCGCCACGCTGATGGCGTGGGCTAGGAGGATGAGCGATATGCCGGCAAGGGATAGCATGA
>CAYUYX010000208.1:0-1829 GCA_964449495.1 uncultured Candidatus Bathyarchaeia archaeon | reverse complement strand
TTGAAGCTAAGATGTCAGCGCCTCTCCGTCTTCCCGTAGAACTTCGTCCACTTCAGCTTCCTCGGGTCCCTGCGGAGCTTCAGGTAGCTCTTCCTACACTTGCTCGAGCAGAACCAGAGCACTCTCCCGTCGTTGCGCACGAACATGAAGCCCGTGCCGGGCGGGATGTCGTGGCCGCAGAAGGAGCACTGCCTCACCCTCGGCATGGCGCTCCACGCCCCCTCATTCTATGCGCCTCGCCTCACGCTCCGTCTCCCTGAGCATGAGGATGTCGCCTATGCGGACGGGCCCCTTCACGTTGCGGGTGATGATGCGCCCCCTATCACGCCCCTCCAGGATGCGCACCCTCACCTGGGTTATCTCGCCCGTTACCCCCGTGCGCCCGAGTATCTGAACGACCTCTGCTGGCGTGGGGCGCTCCTCGCTGCTCAAGCGCCACCACCGGTCTTGAGCTCCCTCACGGCCTCTATTATCTGTTTAACTATGTCCTCCGCCTCCCCCGGCTCTATGATGCAGGCCGAGGATGCGATGACCTCTATGCCGGCCGCCTTGCCGAGCTCCTCCTTGCTCGGGACGTAGATGTACGGGACGCCCTTCTCCTCGCACAGGATGGGCAGGTGAGCCACAATCTCTGGCGGGTCGACATCCTCGGCTATGAGGACGAGCCTGGCCTGCCCCCTCTCGACCGCTTTAGTGGTCTCGTTCACGCCCTTCCTTATGGCCCTCTTGCCTGCGCTCTCCCTCGCCCGCTTGAGGGCCTCTAAGGCCGCCTCCGCCAGCTCGGGAGGCACATCGAACCTCACGTAGAAGGGCTTTCCACGGCTCATCGCCTTCACCCCTCTGGCTTGCCGACCCCCCTGGCCCCCAGGGGGGATTTAAAGCTATCACCGCCCGTCGGCTGATGCTCGGTTATGCCTCTTGAGGCACCCTCGATAGAGGAGTTCGTGAGGGAGGCCGTGGAGATTATCCGGGAAACTGAGAGATGGGAGCGGGGCCTTTTCGACGCTTTATTGGCTGGAAACGGCCTCATCTAAGAGCTTCTTGAGCGCCCTCGGCTCCCTCACTATCTTCACGCCTCTCTCAGCTGCGTATTCGGCTACGTCCCCCGGCACCTCGCCCGAGTAAGAGTATATCACGAGCAAGTCGGGCTTACGGCCCCACTCGAGCTTTACCACGCCAGCCCCAGCGAAGAGCTGCTCTACATCCTCCGCCTTGGGCCTTACCGTGGCTTCTACGGCGGCCAAGACGCCTCTCCCTTCTACGATGATGTCCGGTCCCCTCCTCATGGGCCAGCTACGGACCTTATACTCTGGGGCGTGCTCCTCGAGCCAATCCGCCAGGCCTCTTATGACCCTGAGCTCCACTACTTCTCCTCTCAGGCCCCCGACCTCGCTCCTCCTCATGCGAGCCTCAAGCTCGAGGCTCCTCCGAAGCTCCTCTACGTTCACCGTGAGCTTATCCACGTTCTCCCGCTGCTCCATCATGCTCTCGGCCAGCCTGCCCACGCTCTCGTGCAGGTCTTTCACGCTCTCTACGAGGGCTTCTCCCAGCCGGGAGAACGCCTTATCCACGGTGGCCGCAAGAGCTTCTATAGCTGCCCCATACTCGCCACGCTCAACCATCAGGACTATCGTCTCCCTCGCCTCCTTAAGCGCTCTCCTCGCACCGGCCAAGGCCTCCTCCACATCAACCGACACAGGCGGCCCCTCCCAGCTACGGGAACTCTATCATCACTCTTAAATCCTCGGGTGGCGCATCCAGCTGGTAAAAATTGCCCCAACTGCCAAGCCCTTCCCTCCCGAGGACTTAAATTACGAGCGCCCGACAAG
>CAYUYX010000207.1:302-1833 GCA_964449495.1 uncultured Candidatus Bathyarchaeia archaeon | reverse complement strand
TCGACGAGTTCCCGGGCAGGATAGAGGCCCCCGTCGACGTGGCCTACGAGGTAGAGGGGCGCAGGGAGGAGACGAGCGTCTCAGAGCTCCCCGTGAATTACCCGATTTACGATATAGGTGCGAGGACGGCCGATGCCTATTCCTCCATCGTTGCGGGGGCCAAATCCGTCATAGTCAGCGGCCCGCTGGGCGTTTACGAGAAGGACGCCTTCGCCGAGGGGACGAGGCGTGTCTTCGGGGCCATCGCGAGCTCCGAGGCCTTCTCCCTCGCAGGCGGGGGGGATACGGTCGCAGCCCTCCAGAGGCTCGGTCTGTCAGAGCGCTTCTCCTTCGTGAGCCTGGCAGGTGGGGCCTTCATCGAATATCTCATGGGGAAGAAGCTCCCCGGCGTGGAGGTGCTCGAGAAAGCAGCCGAGAAGGCGGGGAAGGCCTGAGCTGGCCCAACAGCCCCTTTTTATATCTCGAGAGCCCATATCTTCACCCTCCCAGCTTTATTCCCGACCTCGCCTACTTCTAAGACCTTGTGTTCCTCGCCCTCCTCGTCCACGGCCTGCACGACCGCTACCGTCTTATCGGAGAGCTCATCGTAGGTAATACGGACGAGCCATCTCACTATGCGCTTTCCATCTCCAACCGCTTCGAGGACCTCCCACGCCGCCTTGAGCTCCGATGTCTCCCCCACGAGGGCTTCCACGGCCACGGGCATGAACTGCCGACCTTCCACGTGCGGTTCTACCGCTTCTTCCACGTCGCCGCCCCCCTCCTCCCTGCGGAAGGCCCTCACGTTCAGGACGCCCGTTACCACGTTCCTCAACGTCCTATCCGAGCTAAGCACCTCGGAGCCCCCAATCATCAGGCCAGCTTGCACGTCGAGCTTGCCCGTGATGGAGAGGCCATCGTCCATCGGCCGGAGCTCGCAGATAATGGTTCCATCGGGCCCTATCCACCTCATGCGGCCGGAGGCCCACCTTATGAAGCGGTTCCGGCTGTTGATACGGCTCTCGAGGCTCCAGCCCTCCTCGGGCTTATCGAGGATGAGGCTGCCTTTCACGAGCAGCTTGCCCGGCGCTGGCCTCCTGAGCAGCACGTCGGGCGATGAGCCCCCGCCGCCCCACCAGAGAGTGCCATCTGCCCTCACCATGAAGCGCGGGTAGGCCTCGCCGGAGATGAAGGAGCGCACCAGCTTCGCCTCGGGCGATGCCCTCGTCAGGAGGAATTCCCCATTCGCCCTCCTCAGCCTGAGGTGCTCTTTCGGGCCGTTCCCGCCATCCCGAGCCCTCACTATGAGGGCGTTCTCATAGCTGTCGTACTCGATGTCGAACCCGTACTGAGGCTCCGCGGCCCACTCGCGAAATTCTACGCGGGTGCGCCCGGTATGGGACATCAGCCTGATGAAGGTATCCGAGCTCTTCTCGGCTATATCGCCGAGAAAGAGCGCCCCAGCGCCATGTATATCCCTCCACCGGGCATCGGGCGAGCCCAGGTCGTGGGCGTTATCGGCCTGCGGGAGGAGGGAGGCCGCCTTGACGTT
>CAYUYX010000207.1:0-292 GCA_964449495.1 uncultured Candidatus Bathyarchaeia archaeon | reverse complement strand
CTCCACGCCCCTGACCCGGATTGACCCGGCGTCCAGAGAGCCCATCACATGGGCATCCCTGGCCAGGTGCTCCTCGGCGAGGACGAGCCTTATCCAATCGCACCAAAGGTCCGTCGTCCCGGAGCAGAACTCGACGCCCACCCGCACGTCCTCATCGTCATCCCTTACCTCGACGGGGAGAGCGAATGTCTCCCAGACGCCGGCCCGATGGAAATCGCAGGGCCTTAGCTCCGCAGAGGCAATCTCCTGCTCAACGCCGTTCCTCGTGGCCCGGACGTACAGCTTGCAGAGG
>CAYUYX010000206.1:0-1857 GCA_964449495.1 uncultured Candidatus Bathyarchaeia archaeon | reverse complement strand
CACCATCTCCCTCATCATACGCTCCTCTTCCTTCATGAAGGCCTCCATCTGCTCGGGCGTCTCGATGTGTATCTTAGCGTCGAACTCCGTCTTCTCCACCTCGAGCGGGCAGTTCAGGAGGGCAATCCTGGCGTTCTCTATGCGCTTCGGCATCCCGGGGTGGACCACCTCCTTGTCGAGGACGATGCCCCTCACGAGCTTCGTCTCCGTGAGGGAGCCGCCCGGCTTCTTCTCGACCTTCACGTCGTCCACATCCACCTTGAGGCCCCCATCGACCTCCTCCACGACCTGGAGGATGGCATCGGCCGCCAGCTCGGCGAGGTACTCCCTGTGCTCGGCCACCAGCTTGCTCGCCATCGCCGTCATGGCCACCTTCTTCAGGACCTCCTTGTCCCTCGGGTCCACGGGCTTGGCGATTTCGTCTAAGAACTCGAGGGCCTTCTGAGCGGCCTTCCTGTACCCGTCTATTATTATCACGGGGTGGACGTTCTTGTCGAGGAGCTGCTCAGCCTCGCCGAGGAGCTCGCCGGCCACGATGACGGCCGTGGTAGTGCCATCTCCAACCTCGTCGTCCTGCGTCTTGGCCACCTCCACCATCATCTTGGCGGCCGGGTGCTCTATCTCCATCTCGTCCAATATGGTTCGCCCATCGCTCGTGATGGTAACATCGCCGAAGCTGTCCACCAGCATCTTGTCCATGCCCTTGGGGCCAAGGGAGGTCTTCACGGCCTCGGCAACAATCTTGGCGGCCATTATGTTGGCGTGGATGGCCTCCCTTCCCTTCCGGCGCGTCGTCCCCTCCCTGAGGATGAGGACGGGTATTCCCGCAGCTTGAGCAGCCATCCCCTCACCCCCGAGCCGTGGGCTGGGAGCATACCCCTATAATATAAGCTTTTTCCGTGCACCTCGGCGGCCCCCGCGCCCCATGAGCCCACCCAGCTAAGCTTATATCTGGTATGAGCGCATCCCCGCCCGTGGGATAGCGGAGATGTGGACGCCCGCCGCCGCACCGCTGTGGCTATTCGACTTCCAGGGCGACAAGGTATCGGACCTCCTAATCTCCATCATCCTCATCCTCGGCTCCATGGCCTTCTTCACCATCTTCGGCCAGAGGATACAGGTCTGGATGATGCTCAGGCAGGTCAAGATGTCGGTGAACAAGCTCAAGCTCATGCGCGATGGCGGGCGCCGGGTGGCCATAGAGGCCCTGAGGGAGTTCGGGGGCTCCGGAGACGATATTACCGAGCGAGTAGACCGCTTCCTGGAGCACTTCGCAATCGAGCCGGAGAGCATGGACCCCGCCGGCGTGGTGTGGAAGCTCGAGCGCATCTTGGACGTCCGCGAGCAGCGCTTCCTGGACGAGGTCAGGCGCATGGCCCCGAAGGCGGAGGAGGCAGAGGTCCACAACCTGGAGGGCCTCCTTGAGGCGGCCCTGGCCCTCAACGTGCTCTACAAGGTCGTGAGGCACTACTACCTGCTCGGGAAGAAGACGTCCAGCCTCTTCATAATAGCCCAACTCCAGATGCTCATGCCCCTCATAATGAAGTCCGCAAGGGCCTACGCCGACGCCCTCACGGCCTTCAAGGAGGGCCAGCCCATAGGAGATGGGATAGGCGCCCTCGTGGCCGCAAAGCTCATCCACGGGCACCCCTTCAAGCGCCTCGTGAAGGACACGATAATGGCCGAGGTGGACCTGGACGGCCGTAAGGCGTACGTGGTGAAGGCCGAGGGGCCGGGCGCCATGGTGGGCAAGCCCGGCGAGGCCGTCGTGAAGCTCGTGGAGGAGCTGGGCGAGTCGGTCAAGGCCGTGATATTCGTGGACGCCACCACGAAGCTTGAGGGCGAGCAGACGGGGGA
>CAYUYX010000205.1:0-1857 GCA_964449495.1 uncultured Candidatus Bathyarchaeia archaeon | reverse complement strand
CGCAGACCCACTTGATGCGCCTGTACGGTCTGTAGCCGACCTTCTCGTAAACCCTTATGGCGGGGGCGTTATCGGCCCTCACTATGAGGGCCGCCAGCCCGGAGAGCCTAAGGGCTTCCTCCGTGGCCATGGAGGTAACGGAGGTGGCCAGGCCCCTGTTCCTCAGCTCGGGGACGGTGTAGACGCCGCCCACGAAGGCCACATCCGGCGTGCTCAGGAAGATGAGGGCAAGGGAGACGATGCGGCCATCCCTTATGATGGCGAAGACGGGCCTCCTCTCATCGCCAAGCCTCTCCCTTGCCTGTTCGAGCGTGGGCCGATGGCCCCTCTCGCTCCTCTCCTCGATGAGGAAGCGCCTGAAGAGCCCTGCGTGCTCTGGCCCGAGCCTCACCACGTCGTGGGCCACCGCCGGCCTGAAGTCCCCCGGGGAGCACGCCATGAGCAGGGCATCGTAGATAGGCCCCGCCCTGGGCCCGAGGGCGTCGAGCACCGCACCCGCATCCTCCGGCCTGAGGACGGGAAAAACGGCTTTCTCCGGCTCTATCTTGGCTAATATGGCCTTGATGCCCTCTGGAGAGCCCCGGGGGATGATGGAGTCAAAGCGCACGCTCGGGTAGACGGCGCATAGGGCTTCTAAGCGGCCGGAGGGGCCCCGGGTGGCCAAGTAGAAGCGGCAGCGGTCCCTGAGCTCTAACCAATCGTAGATGATGAAGGCGTTCAGGACGGGGTCCTCTCCGGCAAGGCCGAGGATGGCTTCGCCGTGCTCATCACGGGCTTCCACAACCCGTATGTCCGAAGAGGGGCTCACGAGGGGCGTCCCCCTGGGAATCGCCGGGCTTACTTCCTAAAGTAGGGCCTGAGCCTATCTGCATATTCCTCCGGCGCCTCGAAAATCTCATCCGTATCGAGGAGTGCTGGCAGAGCCCAGAAATCGCTCAGAAAGGGCTTCCTCAGGCCGAAGCGAGCGCAAATCCGCACGTTCAGCCAGAAGTAACTGCCCGTCCCACCGCTCAGGGGGCCCGAGATGAAGGCCATGTTGAAGGCCAACACGCCCATGTCCGAGTAGCAGCGCAGGACCCGCGATAGGCCGTCCGCTACATCGGCCAGGTCCTCATCGGAGAGCTCGAGCAGGCTCGAAGCGCCTTCTACGATACACCAGACCTCGTAGCGCCTCTCAGGCGCAAATGGCACGAGCCAGTAGGTCCTCCCGATACGGCTTAAGAACCTCCGGCGGCGCCTCGCCTCCTCCCCCAAGAGCTCGGCCCAAAAGCATCTCGACCTGGTCCTGTGATACTCGAGGCTCCTCGATAAGAGCTCGTCGGCCCTATTGAACGGCTTTTTCATGGCGAGGACCTGGAGATGCGGATGAATCTGGCTTGAGCCACCCGAGGGCGCATAATTCATTATCACAGTTCCGTATTCCAAATCGGGATACGCCGCACGGGCTCTCCCGAGAATCTCAACGCTCGCCTTAAGGCCATCTGCGAGCAGGCCGGCCTCAAAGCGGTCGAGAGACAGGAAGTGTTCTTCGCCGAGCACCACTATTGCGTTGAAATCGGCGTGGGCGAAAAGCGCAGGGACGGCCCAGCAATTCCCCACCCTTAGCCGCCCCTCGGGGAGCACCTCCGGCGGGAACATGGGCGTCTTCTCCTCGATGGCGCCCGGGCAGAAAGGGCATCCGGCCCTCGAGCTCTCGACAAGCTCCTCGATGAGCTCTTCATCTGAGCGGAAGTACTTGGCGGCGTACTGCGAGCGCCCCCTCGCCACCACGGTTATACGGCCCGTGAGAGGGTCCCTCCTGTACTCGAGCTCCTGAACATCGAGCTCGAAGCCCTTTAGGGGGCTGAGTATCATGGC
>CAYUYX010000204.1:0-1888 GCA_964449495.1 uncultured Candidatus Bathyarchaeia archaeon | reverse complement strand
GTACAGGGAAGCTGGCTCGGGGGTGAGCGCCCAGCTGCTCTCCCAGCGCTTCGGGTGGTGCATCGAGTACGCATCAGCCCTCCTCGCCGAGCTCGTGCGTAGGGGATGGCTCTTCCCCGGCCCGAGCCAGCTGATACCCGGCGCAGAGGAGTACTACCCACCCCCGGAGGATGAGGAGCCTTGAGCGAGGCGAGGCTGCCCCCCACGGAGGCCCAGGCGGACAGCATCCTCATAGAGGCGGAGAGCTCCTTCGAGGCCGGCCTCATAGATGGGGCGAGGGGGCTCTACCGGGAGGCCTCGAGTTTCTTCACGAGGTTGGTGGAGGTAGCGCCCGATGAGGCGAGGCTCGGCCTCTACCTCGCTAAAGCCTCCTACTGCGACTTCATGGTGGCGTACTGCGAGGCCATGAAGCTGAAGGAGGACATAGATAGGGCCATAATGAGCGGGGGGATGGCGGACCCGAGGGACGTGAGCAGGCTAAAGCTCCTCGTGAGGCTCGCAGACAAGTGCTTGAAGGAGTCCGTGCTGAGGCTCGAGAGGCTGAGGGAGAAGGCGGACGAGGAGGTGAGGAAGCGCATGGATGAGCTCGTGGGAATGATTGGCAAGAAGGTAGAGCCCTTCGTCGATTTCAGAGATGAGGTAGAAGTGCTCGCCTGAAAGCCCGTGAAAAAGGCTAAGTAGGCCCTTGCGCACGCTCTCCCGGTGGTGGCGCTGAAGCTATTGGAGGGAGAGGAAATAGTCAAGGTGCTGAGGCCACATCCCCTCGCATTCATGAGGTACATCACGCTCTGCATTTACTTCATGGCCATGGGCGCCGTCTTTTACGCCCTGTGGGACCGCCTCGCAGCGCTCTTTAACGTCCCCCTCGTGGGCCTCCCGGCCGTCCTCATGGTGTGGTGGGGCCTCCTGCTCCTCGGCCCCCTCGTGGTGGGCCTCCTGCACATCACCTTCTGGCCTCTCCTGTGCTCGGCGGGCCTCGGGGCCATCGGGACGCTCTTGGTCCTCGGCTGGGGATATCACCCGACCTTCCTCGGCGCCCTCACCATCTTCGGCGGCGTGCTCGGCCTCCTCCTCACGGAGATATACAGGCGCGGCCACACGTACTACATAACGAACCAGAGGCTCATCATGGTGAGGGAGTTCGCATCGAGGGAGGAATACTACATCGGTTACGAGGAGCTCACGGGCCTCTACGTGCGCAAGGGCCTCGTGGGCCACATATTCAACTTCGGGACCATCACCCCCATCACGGCCTCCGGCGTGGGGACGAGCATGAAGGCCTCGGGGGCGATAGCGGAAGGCGGCGTGAAGCGTGTGGGCCTCAAGATAGGCGTCATCGGGGCCAAGGCGAGGACCGTGCCGGGGGCGGAGAGCCACGTAGAGCTCTTCGGCGTCCCGAGGCCGGAGGAGGTGAGGGACCTCATAGAGAGGCTGAGGGCCGAGTGGAGGCAGGTGCCGTACCTGAGGCGCATAGCCACCGCCACGGAGGAAATGCTCAAGCTCGCCGGGAAGAAGGGGCGGTGAGGAGCCCCTCGGGGCGAAGTAGTACGAGCCCACAATCACGGCTAAGGCCGGGAGGTACCGGCTCGGTATGGCCAGGGGGCCGATGAGGCACGGAACCTATTACGCGGCTTGCTCGAGAGGGAGGCCCCGGGCCATCATGGCCACGTCCCCCACGAGGAAGGCCAGGGTCATGAGGCGAACGCCCCGCTCGAGGAACACGAGGTACAACCCTGAGGAACAGTAGGAGGCTCGCTCGCATTTGGCCTTGCGCAAGCC
Organism: uncultured Candidatus Bathyarchaeia archaeon; assembly: GCA_964449495.1. Classification (GTDB taxonomy): domain Archaea; phylum Thermoproteota; class Bathyarchaeia; order EX4484-135; family EX4484-135; genus EX4484-135. The sequence continues at coordinate 109 of CAYUYX010000204.1, read as the reverse complement.
ATACGGGCTCGCTTCCATGGTGCGGGGGGTGGGATTTGAACCCACGCAGGCCTGCGCCACGGGCTCCTGAGGCCCGCCCCTTTGACCTGGCTCGGGAACCCCCGCACCC
>CAYUYX010000203.1:0-1895 GCA_964449495.1 uncultured Candidatus Bathyarchaeia archaeon | reverse complement strand
GCTCTAACCTGGCCGATAAGCTCGGGGTGATGGGATGGCGGTGAGCGGGCAGAGGAGGGGCTGGGCCCCCAGGCTGGATGGCCTCAAGCGCTTTCTCGAGACGGTGGCATCGTGGGGTCCGACGTCCGTCTACAGGGTGGCCAGGGAGGGGGGCTTCCCCTACATAACGGCCTACAGGTACATGCGCTACTGCCTCGAGAAAGGCCTCGTCCGCTCCCTCAGGGAGGGGCGGAGGGGCTCCCTAAAGCTCGTCTTGACGGAGAAGGGACGGCGCTTCCTCGAGGCCCTGGGCGGCGCCTGAGACCCTGTGGACGAGCTTCTCGACAACTGTTAAATAGCCGGGCGACGAGCTCGGGTTAGCCATGAGGGGAGAGCGCCTGCTTGAGCGCGTGAGGGAGGCGATGGAGAAGCACGGCATCCCGGGCCGGGACATCTACGAGCTTCCGGATTCCCAGAAGCGCTTCCCAGATGGCGCCCACTACCGCATCGAGATATCGGGCGTGGAGAGGCCGGAGGTGCTCGAGGCCCTCATAGATGAGGCGGAGAAGAGGGGCGTCCCCGTGCACAGGCTCATCTCCGTCGTCATGGGGGCCACGCTCTTAGACGATAAGGAGCTCATCCGCTTCGCCGAGCTGGCCAGGGACGCCAGGATGGAGGTCATCATGACGCCCGGGCCGAGGACATCATGGGACTTAGGCGGCCAGCTCAGGACGCCGGAGGGGGCCGTGTGCGGCATCCGGTACAGGGGCTCCGACAACTTAGCCTACGTGATAGCGGACATAATGCGCTGTATAGAGCTGGGCTTCAGGGGCTTCCTCATCGTGGACGAGGGGCTCCTCTGGCTCCTGAACGAGATGCGCAAGGCCGGCGATATCCCGAGCGACGTGGTCTTCAAGGTGAGCATTTACGCCGGCCACGCCAATCCTGCGGGCGCCAGGGTGCTCGAGATGCTCGGCGCAAACACCTTCAACCCCCTGGGCGACGTAACGCTCCCCATGCTGGCCTCGATAAGGAGGGCCGTGGATATCCCCATAGACGTGCACGTCTACCTCTTCGACAGCTGGGGAGGCTTCAACCGCTTCTGGGAGACGCCGGAGATAGCCAGGGTGGCCGCGCCCTGCTACTTCAAGATAGAGCCCGGGCCGAGCGTGGCCGGCCTGTACAGGCCCTGGGTGAGCCCCCAGCACCTCGCCTTCCTGGCCAGGGAGAAGGTGAAGTACGCAGAGATAATCATCTCCATAATAGAGCGGGTGAACCCGGACATCAAGGTGTCGGAGCACGGCCCGCCCGACCTGGCCATCCCGAAGCCATGATGCGCAATCGCCCATATCGGGAGCGCTTAACCTGCTGAGCGGGGGCGAGCACGAGGAAGGGATGAGGGGTGGGCTTGGCGGACGACCTGATGAGCTGGATGATGGATTTGGTCCAGAGGTACGGGTACCTCGGCGCCTTCCTCGCCTCCGTCCTCGGGAACGCCACCATAATCCTGCCGGCCCCCTACTCCCTCTTCATATTCGTGCTCGGGGGGATGCTCAACCCCCTCCTCCTGGGCGCCGTGAGCGGGCTCGGGGCGGCCATAGGGGAGCTCACGGGCTACGCCCTCGGGGCTGCCTGGAGGAAGGCCGTGAACGAGGAGAAGAAGCGGGAGTTCGAGAAGGCGAGGAAGCTGCTCGAGAACCCCGGCTTCATCATCGTGTTCGTCATGGCCGCCACTCCTCTCCCAGACGACGTAGTGAGCGTCCCGTTAGGCCTCATAAGGTATCCGATCTGGAAGGCCTTCCTGGCCTTCCTCCTGGGCAAGACGTTGCTCTGCCTCATCCTCGCCTACTCCGGCAAGCTCCTGATAAACATCACATGGCTGGTGGGGGAGGTCTCGGGCATCTGGGGCATGGTGG
>CAYUYX010000202.1:0-1900 GCA_964449495.1 uncultured Candidatus Bathyarchaeia archaeon | reverse complement strand
ACCGCCGTCCCCGTAACTATTATGTCTGCGCCAGCCCTCACGGCCCTCAGAATGCTATTCCCATCCCGCAGGCCTCCCCCGACCACGAGGGTTATGTCTATGGCCTTCCGCACTGTCGATATCACGGGCTCCGGCACGGGCCTCTTAGCCCCCGAGCCGGCCTCGAGGTAGACGAACCTCATCCCCATGCACTCGGCCGCCATAGCGTAAGCAGCGGCCAACTCCGGCTTATCGTAGGGCAGGGGGATGGCCCGTCCCACTATACCGGCTGCGCCGCCCTCCCCGACTATGATGTAGCCCATGGGCATCACCTCGAGGCCGTAGCGCTTCACGACGGGTGCCCCGAGGACCTGGACTCCGACGAGGAAGTAGGGGTCCATGGAGTTGAGGAGCGAGAGGAACCAGATGGCATCCGCATAACGGCTTATGCCGGTGAGGTTGTTGGGGAATAGTATGATGGGGACGCCGAGGCCGCCATCCTTCATGGCCATGACTACGCGGTCGAGTTCCTCCGTCGTGGCGAGCGTCGAGCCGCCCACCATTATCGCGGCCGTGCCGGCTTCCTCCGCCTCCCCGGCTATCCTGGCCGCCTCCTCCGGCCGAACCTTCTCCGGGTCGAGGAGGGTCATGTGGATGGCGCCCTCGTCCTTTATGCGGTCCCTGATGTAGCGCTCTACGCTCCCGGCCCAGCGCATGGGCATATCAGCTCACCTTTATGGAGCCCGAGTAGAACATATCGACGAACTTGCAGTACGCATCTACCTCCTTGTCGATGAGCCTCACCGGGACATCGGCCGAGAGACCGCATCTCCCGCAGACCACGTGGGCCACCCGTCCGGAGGGGCCGCTCGATATCCGGACCATCACGGATTGCGTGCCGCAGTTCGGGCACAGGAAGACCTTGGGCAACGTCCTCCTCCTTACTACTATCTTCCTCCTCCTCTTACGCCTCCCCACGGCACCGCACCCTCTCCGCTTCCCTTCGCTCCCCTCTCTAAGACGAATGCTTTAAACGTTAGCCCAAATCCCGCACGTTGGATGGGTCTTGAGGCTTAGGCCAGAGCTGCTCGAGATAAGGCCCGAGCTGGTCGAGGAGCTCATCGTCAGATTCATAAGGGATTACGTGTCCTCCGCTGGGGCAAGGGGGCTCGTTATAGGTCTCTCGGGCGGCTTAGACAGCTCCACCGTAGCCCACCTGGCCGTCAGAGCCCTCGGTCCAGAGCACGTCGTAGCGCTCATAATGCCCGAGGAGGAGACGTACGACCCGGGGGCTGTAGAGGACGCCAGGAAGGTGGCCGAGCAGCTCGGCATCAGGACGGAGCTCGTGGACATAACGCCCATCCTGAAGGCCGCCTACGGTGCTCTCCCCGCCTACGACCCATCGGCGGATATGGCGAGGGCCAACCTCAAGCCCAGGGTGCGCATGCTCTGCTTATACTACTACGCCAACCGCTTCGGCTACCTCGTCTGCGGCACGACGGACAAGTCCGAGGCCATGCTGGGCTATTACACGAAGTGGGGGGATGGGGCCGCCGACATCGAGCCCATCATGGACCTCTTCAAGACGCAGGTGCGCCAGCTGGCCAGGTATCTGGGCGTCCCCGAGGAGATAATCAGGAAGCCCCCCACGCCAGCCCTCCTGCCGGGCCAGACGGCCGAGGGGGAGCTCGGCCTGAGCTACGACGTGCTCGACCTGATCCTCTACGGCCTCGAGCACTTCATGCCCCCCGAGAGGATAGCGGAGGACGTGGGGCTCCCCCTGGAGGCCGTCTTGGCCGTGAGGAGGCGCTGGCTCGCCAACGAGCACAAGCGAAGGGTGCCGATAACCATAAAGCTCGCATACCGCTCCATCGGCCACGACTTCAGGCTCCCCTACGCCCTGGGGAGGTGAGTGGGCTTG
>CAYUYX010000201.1:0-1906 GCA_964449495.1 uncultured Candidatus Bathyarchaeia archaeon | reverse complement strand
GTGCAAGGCGGGGTGCCTGAGGTCACAATCGAGCAGGATGACCCTCGACCCCGCCTGGGCGAAGGCCATAGCGAGGTTGGCCGCAACGAGCGTCTTCCCCTCGTTCGGCCCCGGGGAGGTGATGAGGAGCGTCTTCAAGGGGCCGTCCGCCCCGGCGAACTTCACCGCCGACCTGAGGCTCCTGAACGCCTCCGATGCGCTCGACCGGGGCTGGGAGACCAGCACCAGCGGATACTTCCCCTCCGCCTCGATGAGCGGGATCATGCCGAAGAGCGGCACCCCCAGCCGCGCCTCTATGTCCTCGGGCATCTTGACGGTGTCGTCGAGATATTCGACCAGGAAGCCCAGCCCCACCGACATCGCCAGGGCGATGACAAACCCGAAAATGAGGTTCCTCTTCCTGTTCGGCTCGATGGGCGCTGTGGGGACTGTGGCTGTCTCCACGATGTATGCCCCCGCAACCCTCCCGGCCTCGGCTATCCTCGCCTCCTGAAGCCTCTGGAGGAGCGAGGAGTAGAGTTGCTCCGTGATTTGCTTTTCCATCCTGAGCCTGGCGAACTCTTGGGCCTTCTTGGGAAGAGTCGCAATCCTCCGCTCCAGGTCTGAGAGCCACCTTGCGTATGCCTCCCTCTGGGCCCTGTATGTGGCAAGGTCGGCCACTGCGGCCACCAACTGCTGGACTGTGGGGGCGATGTCCGCCGACTCCCCGGCGACTGTTCTCCTCACCGCCTCCCTCAGCCTGCGCCTTATCTCCTCCACCTGAGCCCGCAGGGCCGCCACCTTGGGATGCTCCTCCTGATATTGTTGCCTCAACCCGATGAGTTGCATTTCGAGGTCCACCAACTTCGTCCTCAGGGCGTCTATGGCACTGCTCCCGCTTTCCAGCCCGGCCCCGCCTTGCCTCTTGAGGAGCGACCGGAGATACTTGATCCGCTCCTCTGCGGCCACAATGCTTGCATCGAGGGCCTCCAACTTCGCCCTAAGGTCCGCCCACTGGTCGAGATACCGGGCGAGGTCGTCCTCCGAGAGGATCCGCTCCCTCTCGCTGAACTTGCGGACCTTTTCCTCGATCTCCCTGAGCCTTTCCCTCACGCCCTTTATGCCCTTCTTCGGGTTGCCGTAGAGGAGTTCCTCGATGTATTCCCTCGTCCTTCGAGCCGAGGCCTTCCTGCGCTCCTCGTCCTTTTTGACGAACACGTAGGCCACAGCATCGGCGATCCACTTGGCCTCCTCGGGGTTGTAGGCTCTCGCCGTGATCTTCAGGATGTCGGTGTTCTCGATTGGCTCGACCTTGAAGGCCCGCCTAAGCCCTTCCAGCGGCGGCGAGATTCGCCCCCTCGTCTTTTGCCTGATGTAATTCAGGGCCTCCTCGAGGTAAGGGCGGCTCTTCATCAGTTGGATGCAGGTCTCGACCGAGGGGGTTGAAGGGGTGGGAATGACCAGAATCCCCTGTCCGGCGGCCACCCGGGGTTGTTCCGCCTTCTCCATCCTGACCTTGCTCGTGGCCTCGTAGACGTTGGGAAGCGTGTAAGTCCAGAAGGCCGCCCCGGCGATGACCACGAAGAAGGTGATGGCCACAACGGGAAGCCTCACCCAAAGTATCCAGAGATAACGTCTCAAGTCCACGCCCTCCGGGGGGCGCTCCTCAAGGGCGAGCGCCCCGGGGGCCTCCTGCGGAGTATTGCGGTTCTCCACTCCAAACCCCCCGTGCTCCGGAATTTCGGCTTAAAAGACCACCTTCCCGGAAGGGTAGCAGAGGGCTCCCGAATTGTCAAACTTTCGCCCTCATTCGCCGGGGAGGCCGAGCCGGTATAATTTCGGCCCCGACAGGGGGCATGACAATGGAGCGGGACGGGCGAGGGATGAGGCGGTTCGGGCTACTGCCGCTCCCCGACCCATCCGAGGG
>CAYUYX010000200.1:0-1912 GCA_964449495.1 uncultured Candidatus Bathyarchaeia archaeon | reverse complement strand
GGGGTGCATGAGTTCTATGAGCCTGTCCGTTGCCATCTTCACGATGCCCGGCGGGCCGAGAACGTAGGTGGGCGCCCCCACGATGAGCCCGTCTGCCTCCACCAAGGCGTCTAAGAGCTCGGGCATGCCATCCCCTATGGCGCACCTCTCGCCCTTGAACAAGCAGGCCATGCAGCCCTTGCAGGGCTTGATTTCCACGTCCGTTAGCCTGATGAATTCTGTCTCAGCACCCTCTTCTCCTGTGGCCTTCAGGGCCGTGCGCACGAGGACCTCCGTGTTCCCCATCCTCCTGTGGCTGGCCACCAGGCCAAGCACCCTCAAGCGCTATCCCACCGCCGCTTCCCTGCGACACCCATATTTATGGCCTCGGGGGACGGGGGGACGTGCGGCGTCCCGGCGAGGCCCTCAGGCGGCGGGTCAGGCTCGTGAGCGGCGAGCACGAGCTACCGAGCGAGCTATGGCTCCCGGGGAAGCGCTCTCCCGGGGCGCACGTTTCCGTGGTCCTCTGCCACGGCTCGACCCAGAAGGGGATGAGGCACGAGCTCATCCAGGGCCTTGCTCGTGCGCTCTCCGCCAGGTGGCCCGTCCTCACGCTTGAGCTCCCGGGCTTCGGTAGAGCGCCAGACCTCATCATAAGGGACACGGAGGACTACCTCTTCCACAAGCACCTCCTCGCAGCAGCTGGGCTCGTCCACGAGCTAACGGGCCACCCAGCCGTCCTCGTTGGCCACTCGATGGGAGGACGGGTCTCTCTCCAGGCCGCCTCCTTTGGCCAGGAAGATGGCCTCGTCGTGGGCGTCGCCACCTTAGCCGGTCTCTACGAGCTCCCGAGCCGCCCAGAGCAAATGCTTCTCTTGCTCAGGGATTTCGCCCGCTTCGTGAGGGTGCGGTTGGAGCTCCCCCCGGAGCGCTTAGCCAGGGAGATAGCCGAGATGGGGCCGACGAGGAGGGCCATCGAGGCGCTGAGGATTCCCCTCCTCGCCGTGGAGGCGGGGAGGGAGGTCTACGGCTTCATAAAGGAGACACGCTACGGCCTCTTCAGGCTCGCAAGATGCCCTAAGACCCTTGTCCTCCTCGGGCACGCTGACCACAAGTTCAAGGGCTACCAGAGCGCCCTCGCCGAGCGCCTATCCAGGTGGCTCGAGCGATATTTCGCTTGAGCGCCCGGGATGGCCTGGCCCTACTCGCCCGAGACGTTTACGGCCCTTATCCTAACCGCTGGAGCGTAGTAGCCCCCGTACTCCTCGAGCTCACGGCAGAAGGCGTCCATGTGCTCCCTCATGGCATCGAAGAAATCGCACGATATGGTTACGCCCGATACGGGCTGGCCGAGCTCGCCGTCTTCCACAAGGTAGCCGTGCGTTACCGTGGCGCTCAGGAAGCCCCTCACCGGGTCGGAAAGCCATTCCCCTATGGTCTCCACGACGTAGAGACCGCGGCCCGTATCGGCCAAAAGCTCCTCGAAACGCCAATCCCCAGGTTGGAGGATGAGGCAGTTCGGGGCCGGCCTCGGCCTTGAGCCAGGACGAGCTCTCCAAGCGTTCCCCGTCGAGCGGACGCCTTCCCGCCTGGCCCTGTAATCGTCGTAGAGGAAGCCCCTGAGGACCCCTTGCTCTATCAAGGGCGTGCGCTGCGTCCTGACCCCCTCGTCATCGAAGGGCCTCGACCTGAAGCCGCCGGGGAGCGTCCCATCATCTACGAGCGTGAAGTACTCCGAGGCAACGGTTTTACCGAGCTTATCTGCCCAGGGGGAGCGCTTCTCCTGAACCGCCTCGGCCGTGAGGGTTCGCCCGAACATGGTCTCCACGAGCTGGGCCATCACCACGCCGCGCACGACCACGTCCATCTTCTGCGTCGGGAGCTTGCGGGCCCTCAGGAAGTCGAGCGAGCGTTCCCCCGCCCCGCGGCCGAG
>CAYUYX010000199.1:1105-1926 GCA_964449495.1 uncultured Candidatus Bathyarchaeia archaeon | reverse complement strand
GTGGGCCTCTCCGGCTTCACGCTCGGCCAGATAAGGCACAGGGCCGACCTGGTCATCTATTGGGGCTCTAACCCCTGGGACGCCCACCCAAGGCATCTCGAGCGCTACTCGGCCTTCTCGGAAGGGCGCTTCCAGCCATCGGCTTGGAGGAGGGCTATCCTGAAGATAAAGGCCATGCAGACACGCCGCAGGGCCATGAGAGCTAAGGGGCCTTTCTTCCTGGCCAAGGAGGAGCTGCCCGAGGTGCCCCCCACGCCGGAGGGGCCCGAGCCCCCCGAGGAGCTCTTCAGGGAGACGAGGCGCCTCATCGTGGTGGACGTGCGGAGGACGCCGACGGCCGAGAGAGCGGATTACTTCCTCCAGGTCAGGCCTGGCGAGGACTTCGAGCTCATCCAGGCGCTCAGGATGCTCGTGAAGGGCGAGGAGCTGGACGTGGACGAGGTGGCGGGCATCCCTGTCGATGTGCTCGAGGAGGTGGCTGGCGTCATGATGGGCTGCCGCTGCGGCGTCCTCTTCTTCGGCCTCGGCCTGACCATGAGCAGGGGAAAGATAAGGAACATAGAGGCCGCCATATCGCTCGTCCGGGATTTGAACCGCTGCACGAAGTTCCACATATTGCCCATGCGGGGCCACTTCAACGTTACGGGCGCAAACGTGGTCTTCACCTGGACGACGGGCTACCCCTATGCCGTCGACTTCTCGCACGGCTATCCCCGCTACAACCCTGGCGAGACGAGCGCAACGGACGTGCTCATGAGGGGCGATGTGGACGCCGCCCTCGTGGTGGCCTCTGACCCGGTGGCGCACTTCCCACGCAAGGC
>CAYUYX010000199.1:0-1095 GCA_964449495.1 uncultured Candidatus Bathyarchaeia archaeon | reverse complement strand
GTGGATATCCCCCTCATCGCCGTAGACCCGGCCCCCACGCCCACGACCGCCATGGCAGACGTGGTGATACCGACCGCCTGGGTGGGCGTTGAGGCGGCGGGGACGGCCTACCGCATGGACCACGTGCCCCTCCCGCTGAAGAAGGTCGTCGAGCCCCCGCCGGGCATCGTGTCCGACGAGGAGGTGCTCAAGCGCATCCTTGCCGAGGTGAGGCGCATCAAGGGGAAGCCCGTCGAAGTGGCCGCCCCGGCCAGGCTCCCGGCTTAAGGCTCCTGCAGGCTAAGCGGAGAGAGCGAGCGACTCTCGCTCGAGGGAAGGGCACCTTCATCCCCTCGGGAATGGCATCGTGGTCCTCTTGTGCTCCGTGTAATACCCGGCCTATAAGTGGCTCGGGGAAGCACGAGCGCTACCCAGGCCCGGGGAGAAACCTTATAAGGAACGGCTCTCCCCAGCGAGCGCCGGAGGTCGTGCCTATTGCTAAGCGCCGGTTTGATTGGCGCTCCATCGAGCTGAAGTGGCAGAGGCGCTGGGAAGAAGCCCGTATCTTCGAGGCCAATCCCGACCCGAGGCGCCCGAAGTGCTTTGTAACATTCCCGTACCCGTACATGAACGGCCTCCTCCACGTGGGGCACGGCTTCACGGCCACGAGGGTGGACGCCTACGCCCGCTACAAGCGCATGAGGGGCTTCAACGTCCTCTTCCCCTGGGCCTGGCACTGGACGGGCGCAACCATAGCCGGCCAGTGCGAGCGCCTGAAGCGCAAGGACCCGGACATCATACGCATACTGACCGAGGCCGATAAGGTGCCGCCGGAGACGCTCGATGAGCTCACCGACCCCGTGGCGATGGCCAGGTACTTCACGGAGCGCGGCCGTGAGACAGTCAAGCGCATGGGCTTCTCCGTGGATTGGCGCAGGGAGTTCCACACGACCTCCGAGCACCCGCACTACAACCGCTTCATCCAGTGGCAGTACAGGCGCCTCCGTGAGCTCGGCTACGTCGTCCGGGGGACGCACCCGGTCGTGTGGTGCCCGAGCTGCCAGAGCCCGGTGGGGGACCACGACCGCTTAGAGGGCGAGGGGGTCAGGCCGGAGG
>CAYUYX010000198.1:0-1936 GCA_964449495.1 uncultured Candidatus Bathyarchaeia archaeon | reverse complement strand
GCCGAGGAGGTCGACGAGAGGCTGAGGAGGGTCATGACCCAGGCCTTCAGGGATGTGGTGGAGCAGGCCGAGAAGTACGAGGTCAGCCTGAGGTATGGGGCCTACGCCCTGGCCTTCGACAGGGTGGCCGAGGCGATGAGGGCGAGGGGCATAATATAAAGCCCTTGACGGCGCAAATCGGCATCGAGGCCGTACCGGCAGCGTGGGGAGAGGCCGTTCCCGGTCAAAGGGCTCAGCTCACCTCTATTTTCCCGGTTCCCCCCACGAGCTGCCTATTCGCCCGGCCAGGCGAGCATGAAGACGCCTACTACCACGAAGACGGCATAGGCCAGCACCTCGGCGCTGCGCTCGTGCAGCCTTTTGGCCAATTCCGCCCCGAGCAAAACCGTCAGAACGGTCATGGCCATGAGGGCGCTTACGGCCGATATGGCGACCACCAAGCTGAGCCCCGTCAGGGCGGAGAAGCCCAAGGTGGCCAGCTGCGTCTTATCGCCCAGCTCGGCCAGGCAGATGAGGGCAAAGCTCTTCATGAAGGTAGTCTTGGAAAGCCCCTCAGCGGCCTCTTCTGGCCCGGTATCGCCCGCCCCCTCTCTCCTGAGGAGGGTCATGGCAAGGCCGACAAGGCCCACGATTATGAAGGCAGTGGCGGAGCCCAGCCTTATGGCCCGGAGGGGGAATAGGACATGGAATAGATGCCCGATGGCCGAGCTAACCCCGTTTACAAGGGAGAAGGCGAGGAAGGCCCCGAGAAGGACGGGCGCCCGCCTCCCCCTGAGGCTCAGGGAGAGGATGGCCAACTGCGTCTTGTCGCCTAACTCGGCCAAGAAAACGGTTGCGAAGGTGTAAGCGAATACGTCGAGCGCCTCAATTGGCCAGCTCACCGAGAGCGCCCCCGCTCCCACTCGATAAATCGTCTTATCCCCTCGACGCTATTGGCAAGCCCCCTCCTCAGCATCGGGAAACGCTCTATCAAGGAGAGCGCTCTTGCGAGATACGGGTCCCTGTTGGCCAACAATTCCAAGATGCGTTCTGCTGGCTCGCCCATGTTGGCGGATATCACGTCCGCCCATAGTTCGAGCTGGGCTCTGTAGTCCTCAAGCCTACGAACTGCCTGGTTCGAGGTTCCGAAGTGGGGGTAGCAGGCGAGCTCCGGCCCGAGGGCCACCTGCTTGTCGAGGGATGAGAGGGCGAGGTCGAGCCTGAAGGGAGGGGGCGTCGTCGGCACGAGGATGTTCAGGGGGCTTATGTATATGCCAGCTGAATCGCCGGGGAAGAGGATGCGCTTCTCCGGCTCGAAGAAGCTGAGGTGATGGCTCGCATGGCCTGGCGTCTCCAAGACCTGTAGCCTGGGGCCTCCCGCTATGGGGAGCTCATCTCCCTCTCTTAAGGCACCTATACGATGCTTTTCAACGGCCCCTATTCGTCCGTATGCCTCGGCGAGTTCCCCGAGAACCGCCCTCGTGCTCTCCCACAGCCTGCTCGGATTTACCATGTGCTCTACGCCCCTCGGGTGCACGAGGAGCTCCGCTTGCCTGGCCCAATCGAGCAGGAGGGAGGCCCCTCCCACGTGGTCTATATGGATGTGCGTGGCCAATACGTAGCGCACCGCCTCGGGCTTAACGCCCAGGGCCCTCAGGCCCTCTATGAGCGTCCCTATGGAGCACGGGGGGCCGCAATCTATGATGGCGGCTTCTCTGCCCACGAGCACATAGGGGCTGAGGAAGCCCGTGATGCCGAGGGGTCTCACATCGATGGCGTAGAGGCCCGGCGCTACCTTCAGGACCTCCGGCCCCGACATCGCCCGAGGGCCTGTGGCCACACTTTTAAGCCCACCTCCTGGTACGGGCGGGGGAGGGGAGAGCGGTGGTCAAGGTGGATGATTACGAGGTGAAGGAAGGCCTCTACTACTCCAAGGACTACCTCTGGGTGGAGCTGG
>CAYUYX010000197.1:0-1940 GCA_964449495.1 uncultured Candidatus Bathyarchaeia archaeon | reverse complement strand
GAGCTGGCCCCGAGGTACACGGATGACACGCACATGATGATAGGGGTGGCGGAATCGCTCGTAGCACGGAGGGGCTTCGATAAGAAGCACATGCTCTTGACGTTCGTGCGGAACTGGGAGGAGGAGCCCTGGAGGGGCTATGGGCCGGGCCCCCCGATCATCTTCAGGGCCTACAGGCGTGGCCTCGATTCTGCGGAAGTGGCTAAGGCGCTTTACCCGGGCGGGGGCTCGTTCGGAAATGGGGCGGCCATGCGCATAGCGCCGGTAGCCTGCTTTTACCACGACGAGCTCGATGAGCTAAGGCGTGTGGCCGCCGAGTCCGCCAGGCTGACGCACACCCATCCCCTGGGCGTGGAGGGCGCCGTCATCCAGGCCCTGGCCATAGCCCACGCCATACGGACGAGGCCCGGCGATATCCGCCCCCTCGACTTCGCCGAGGCCCTCTACGCCGAGGCGGAGAGCCGTGTTTTCAAGCGCAAGTTGAGGGCTTTAAGGGCGCTCCTGCTCGAACAGCCCGATAGGCGTAGGATAGTGAGGGAGCTCGGGAACGGCGTTGAGGCCTTCAACTCCGTCCCCACGGCGATATTCTCTTTCCTGGCGACCCGCTCCTTCGAGCGAGCCCTTAGGCTTGCCGTGGGCTTGGGGGGAGATGCCGATACGATTGGGGCCATGACCGGCGCTATAGCCGGCGCCTACTACGGCGTGGGAGATATACCGGCCAGGTGGCTGAGCGAGCTTGAGAACAGGGCCTATATAGAGCGCCTGGCCATCGCTCTATGGGAGATAAAGGTCCTCGGGCGTTAGGCCTTTATATCAGGCCCTCCTCCGCCAGGAGGGAGCGCACGAGCGAGCGCTGGATGGCGAGCCTTATCCTCTTCGTCCGCCCGTACCGCCCCATGTTCACGAGCTGGGCGTTCAGGAGGCCGAGCATGTCGAGCTCGTTGATGAGGCTGCTCACCCTGCGCTGGGTGAGGGGGCTGAGGCCCATCTTCGAGCAGAAGGACGAGTAGGCCCTGTAAATCTCGCCTGTTATAGCCGAGCTCGCCTTCTTCGTGAGCTCGTAGACGGCGAGGAGGACGAGCTTTGCGTGGAGGGGGAGGCTCTTCACGGCAATGGCAACCCTATCTCGTTCTATACGCTTCTCGGCCGCCCTCACGTGTTCGACAGACACGGCCGTAGCGCCCTCCCGCTCGGCTATCTCGCCGGCCACGCGCAGGAGGTCGAGCGCCCGCCGGGCGTCCCCGTGCTCCTGGGCCGAGAGGGCTGCGCAGAGGTTTATCACGGGCTCGGAGATAGCGCCCTCGTGGAAGGCGAGGCGGGCCCTATCCCAGAGGATGTCCCTGAGTTCGGCGGCGTTGTAGGGCTTGAAGACCATCTCCTCCTCGCTCAGGGAGCTCAGGACCCTCGGGTCGAGCATCTCCTTGAAGGTGAGGTCGTTCGATATCCCTATCAGGCATATCTTGGAGTCGCCGAGCTCCGGGTTTATGCGGGTGAGCTCGTAGAGGAGGGCATCCCCGTGGGCTTTCACGAGTACGTCCACCTCGTCGAGCATGGCGATGAGGATTAAGCCACGGCCGTAGAGGGCCTTCTTCAGACGCCCGAGCACCTCGGCCTTCGCAAGGCCCGTGAAGGGCACCTTGACGCCCAGGGACGCACAGAGGCCGGAGAGGACCTTGTACTCTGTGCCGACCATCCTGCAGTTCACGTAGCAGCCCACGAGAGGCGCTCCTATCTCACGGGCCTTCCTGAGAAGACCATCGAGGACGAAGCGGGCAACCGCCGTCTTCCCCGTGCCCGTCTTGCCGTAGATGAAGACGTTCGAGCACTTGCGTCCCCTGAGGGCGGGCGCCAATATGGAGGCAAGCGTCCTTATCTCCTCCTCACGGTGGGGGAGCTTCTCGGGGACGTAATCGTGGCGGAGGACATCCCTGTTCCTGAAT
>CAYUYX010000196.1:0-1975 GCA_964449495.1 uncultured Candidatus Bathyarchaeia archaeon | reverse complement strand
CCCCCACGTGCTCGGCGTATATGGGTTCTGAGGCTGTGAAGACGAGCTTTACGGAGCCCCTTGCGTAAATCGGGGAGCCCTCGAAGAGGGCACCCGTGGGCTCGAGGCCGTGGAGCTCGATGAGCCTCTCGGCTATGTTCATGCTCGCTGGGTCCGCCCTCGAGGCGACGATGAGGGTACTGCGGCCCCCCATGCTGACCGGGCTGCCAGGGCAGGGCCCGGGCTTAACGCTTCCTCCACGCCCCTCCTCGACGCCCCGTGGCTCAGGCCGTGGGCACGGCGCCGAAGACGAAGAGCAGCAGGGCCTTCTGGACGTGGAGCCTGTTCTCCGCTTGGTCGAACACTACGGAGCGGGGGCCGTCGATTACCTCGGCCACCACCTCCTCCCCCCTGTGGGCGGGAAGGCAGTGCATGAAGACCGCATCCGGCCTGGCGTGCTCGAAGAGCTCCGGCCTCACCTGGTAGCGGGGGATGAAATCCCTCATGCGCTTCTCGCGCTCTTCCTCGGGGATGTGCATGGACATGAAGGTGTCCGTGTAGATGGCGTGGGCGTCCCTCACGGCCTCGATGGGGTCGTCCGTTAAGAGGACGGTAGAGCCCGTGCGGGCGGCGTTATCGAAGGCCCACTTGACGGCCTCCGGGTCTGGCTCGTACCCGTACGGGCAGGCCACGCCGATGTCCATGCCGACCTTCGTGCAGCCGAGGAGGAGGGAGTTGCACACGTTGTTCCCGTCCCCGACGTAGGCGAGCTTCAGGCCCCTCAGGCGCCCGAAGCGCTCCCAGAGGGTGAGGAGGTCGGCCATTATCTGGCAGGGGTGGAAGCGGTTCGTGAGGGCGTTTATGACAGGTATCCCGGCGTTCTCGGCCAGCTCCACGAGCGTCTCGTGCTCTGCCAGGCGGGCCACTATGGCATCTACGTAGCGCTCGAGGACACGGGCCGTGTCCGCCACCGTCTCGCCTCGGGCGAGCTGGAGCTCGTGCCAGGAGAGGTAGATGGCATCGCCGCCGAGATGCCTTATGGCTACCTCGAAGGAGACGCGGGTCCTCGTGGACGGGCGCTGGAACAACAGGGCGATTATCCGGCCCGGCAGATGCCTGTGGGGCCTCCCGAGCCTCAAATCGTCCTTCAGGCGCCTGGCGAGCCTCAGGATGGCCACGAGCTCCTCGTCCGAGATGTCCTGGAGCGTGAGAAGGTCCCTCTTCTCCAAAGCGGGCACCACCCACTATACCGCAGGGCGATGGGTTATTAAACGCCCCTCCTCACGGCCCCCGAGGACAGCGCCTCCTCGAGCAGGGCGGATACCTTAGCCGGGTCGGCGCGCCCCCTCACCCGCTTCATGACGAGCCCCATGAGCTTCCCGAATGCCCTACGGCCCTTCTTCACGAGCTCGGGGGCGGAGGCGATGACCTCCTCTACCACGGTCCTCAGCTCCTCCTCTGACAGCGGCCTCAGGCCGAGGGCTTCAGCGGCCTCCCTCGGGGACCTCCCCCTGTTCTCGCAGAGCCAGCGTAGCACGTCCGGTATCGCTTCCTTGAAGAGCTCTCCACGCCCGACCATCTCGAGGAGCTCGAGGAGCTGTTCGTCCGAGAGGGCTTCCACATCAAGGCCTTCTCTCCTCAGGCTCTTCAGGGTCTCCGTGAGCGTAGTGGCTATGACGGTGGCTGGGACGCCTGTCTCACGAGCTGCACGCTCGAAGAGCTCTACCCTCTCCTCATCGACGACCTGCCAGGCGAGCTTCTCGTTCAGGCCGTACTCCTCGACGAGGCGTCTCGCCGTCTGCTCGGGGGTCTCCGGCAGCCTGGCCCTCAGGGCCTCTATGTAGTCCGGGCTCAGCCTGACGGGCGGCACATCCGTCTCCGGGTACATCCTCGCCGCCCCCGGTCTCGGGCGCATGAACCTCGTTCTTCCGTCCGGCAGGGCCATGCGCGTCTCCCTCGGGACGCCCCGGAGGGCGTCTCTCGCACGCTCGAGAAC
>CAYUYX010000195.1:0-2007 GCA_964449495.1 uncultured Candidatus Bathyarchaeia archaeon | reverse complement strand
ATATCGCGCCCCTCGCCCTCGATAACGAGACGGTCTACCACGGGGACCTGGTGGTGAACGGGACCCGGAGGCTCGTGATAAGGGATGTGAACTTCACGCTCTTCGGCAGCATAATAGCCCGGGATTGGGCAACCGTCATCATAGAGAACGCCGTCCTCACGCTAAACCTCACGAGGATGGGCGAGTACAACATAACCATCATGGACCACTCCAACCTGACCATAAGGAACTCCCTCGTGAGGAGCGCCTCCGGCGTCTACCTGTTCAGCCTCTACCTCTTCAACGAGACGAGGGCCTTCTTCGAGGAGGCGAGGTTCGAGAACTCCCTCGAGTGGTACGGCTCGGCCGAGGTGGTCGTCAGGAACTCGAGGGTGCGGTGGGTCATGTGCTACGGCTCCGTTGTGGTGAACGTAACGGATTCGGAGGTGTGGATAGCCCTCTCCGCTACGGATAACGCAAGGGTATGGCTCTGGAGGACGGTGGCCGCCACGCTCATGGCCCTCTCGAGGGCTACCATTGTGGCCGTGGATTGCGTGGTCGAGGAGTTCGGCATCAGGTGCTATCACGATGCCGTCGTGCGGCTCGTGAACGTTACTAAGCCGGGCGGCGGCAAGCCGGATATATCCTTCGTAATGGCCGATAAGGCGGTCGTCTACGTGGCCTGGCACGTCCGTGCGGCCATCTCGCTCGAGGGAGAGCCCGTGGAGGGCGCCGAGGTCATCGCCTTCTTCCCCAACGGGAGCGTGGCCGTATCCGGCCTCACGGATGCGGATGGGGCTGTGGAATTCGCCCTTCTTGAAGCCATAGTACGCCGCTCGGGCATCCAATACGTCGGGAACTACACGCTCAGGGCCTCCTACGGCCAGCTCCTCGGGGAGGCCCAGGTAGAGGTGGAAGACAACATCGACGTGCTCATCGAGCTCCTCGCCACCCTCATCGTAACATGCCTCGATGGGGACGGCGCGCCCGTGGAGGGCGTCAGGCTTGAGCTCTCTGGGCCCGGGGCCCCGGGCCCAGCTCAGGTAAGCACCTCGATTACGAACGCCAGCGGGACTTGTTCATTCCCCCTGCTCAGCCCCGGCTCGTACGAGGTCAGGGCCTTCCTCATGGGCATAGAGGTGGCCTACGCCCCCTCCCTGGAGATAACGGCCGTGGATGTCTACGAGCTCGTCCTCCCCTGCTCCATATACGATTTGCTCGTCTCGGTCGTGGGCCCCGATGGCTCCCCGATTAGCGGCGCCCGCGTGGTCCTGCTCCTCTTGAACGGGACGGAGGTAGCGGAGGCCACGACGAACGCCTCGGGGATAGCCGTCTTCGAGAACCTCCCGGCGTACAACTACACCCTCTCCGTAGAGGCAGACGGCTTCGCCGAGGTCAGCGTCGGGATATCGCTCGTACGGGAGGACCAGCTCGAGACCATCAAGCTCGAGCCCTCCGTGCCCGAGCGCCCGTTTCTCCCGGGGGAGCTCTACATAGGAATCGCTGTGGCAGCCCTCGCCCTCCCCCTCTTGGCCGTACTGGTCATCAGGGGGAGGAAGAAGGCGAAGAAGGCTGAGCCAGGGGAAGAAGGCGGTGAGGAAGCCCGTTCGACCTCATAGCCCTTCCGCAAGCTTCTCCTCGATGTCCCGGCACGTGCTTAGTATCCTCTCTGCATCGAGCCCGTAGAAGCGCCCCCGCTCGTACAGGACCTCCCCATCCACCATCGTGAATACCACGTCGGAGCCGCTGGCGCAGTAGACGAGCGTCGATATCGGGTTGTAGACGGGAACGAGCCCCTCGTGTAGCCCCACAACGATGATATCGGCCTTCTTACCCGGCTCGAGCGAGCCCACGGAGTTGCCCAGCCCGAGGGCCTCGGCCCCCCCGAGGGTGGCCATGCGGAGGACATCATCGGCCGTGAGGACGGGCGCATCGGCCCTCGTGGCCCTCTGGACGAG
Source organism: uncultured Candidatus Bathyarchaeia archaeon (assembly GCA_964449495.1). Lineage (GTDB taxonomy): Archaea > Thermoproteota > Bathyarchaeia > EX4484-135 > EX4484-135 > EX4484-135. The sequence continues at coordinate 70 of CAYUYX010000195.1, read as the reverse complement.
CACGGCGGCCCTCATCTCCTCGAACATATCGAGCTTGTTGTTGCTCGCTGCGCTATCTGTCCCGAGGGAG
>CAYUYX010000194.1:0-2015 GCA_964449495.1 uncultured Candidatus Bathyarchaeia archaeon | reverse complement strand
AGCGAGCGCCGGGGGGCGTGCAGGGCCTCAGGTACGAGGCCCTCGGGATGGTCATCATGCGGAAGGGGAAGCTCGGCTGGAAGCCCACCACGAACGCCATCCAGGTGTTCGGGCGCCATGCGAGGAAGAACGTGGTGGAGCTGGACGAGGCCCAGATGAGGGCCTTCGTGGCTGGCGAGGACATCAGGGGGCCTTTCCCGGGCCTTGAGGAAGGCTACGTGGTCGTGTGCTACAGGGGCGTGCCCCTCGGCTGCGGCCTGTACAGGCGGGGCGTCCTGCGCTCCCAGGTACCGAAGGTGAGGCGCCGGGTAGAGCTCATCTAAATCTAAATAGGCGTTCTGCTGGTCTCTGCGGATGGTAGCTCTCGGGGAGAGCAAATAAGCCCCTCCTCAGCAGAGGGGTGAGCGGGGCGATGGCCGTGAGGCTCGAAGCCGTTAAGCTCGAAATCCCGGAGGGCTGCAACATCATAATTGGCATAACGCACTTCATAAAGAGCGCCGAGGACATCTACGAGGCCATAAGGAACTGCGTCCCAGAGGCCAAATTTGGCGTGGCCTTCTGCGAGGCCTCCGGCCCCTGTCTCGTCAGGCGGGAGGGGAACGATGACGAGCTCATCCGGGTCGCCACGGAGAACGCCCTCAAGATAGCTGCCGGCCATACGTTCGTCGTGCTCCTCAAGAACGCCTATCCGATAAACGTGCTGAACGCCCTGAAGATGGTCCCCGAGGTATGCGCCATCCTCTGTGCGACGGCCAACCCGGTGAAGGCCGTGGTGTTCGAGGACGAGGATGGGAACAGGGCTCTCCTGGGCGTCATAGATGGTTTCCGCACGAGGGGCGTGGAGAAGCCCGAGGACGTGGAGGGGCGCAGGGCCTTCTTGCGCAGGATAGGCTACAAGCTCTGAGGGCGATGCCGCCGGGCAGCACATCCCGGTTTTTCCTCTTTCGCCCCTCCCTCACTCGAAGAAGTGCCTGACGTGGAGGAGGTACGCTATGATGAACGCCGACGGGGCTATGGCGAGGACGGCCGTTACCATGGCCGTGCTGTACAGGGCGCTTGCCTCGAGCTCGCTTAGCCCGTAGGTCATGATTATGTCCTGGAGGAACTGCTCCTGGAGGATTATCAGGCCGAGGCCGAACACGAACGCGATGGCAGCGAGGACGATGGAGAGGCTGAACGCCCAGGACCTGAAGTGCCATAGGCCGTAACCGGCCATGTAGGCGGCTACCCCGAGCCCCATTACCAACGAGGCGGTGAGGGCCACATCGGCGAAGACGTTCCCGAATATCCCTATCGGTATGGAGGTAGCGTTGCCCGGCGCTGTGAAGTTCCCGCCCGGGAGGCCGATGAGCGTGGCGTTTCCGCCGAAGCTTATCAGCCCGAAGCCCGGTAAGTAGATGCCCGGGCCAGCGGAGGCCACCAAGATGGCCAGGCCGTAGAAGAACGCCACGAGGCCTATGGCCCCAAGGCCGAGGGATATCACGGAGAGGAGGAAGGGCCTTTCACGCCACCCCTCCGCCGGCGCCTCGATGGGCACCTCCACGGGGGGAGGCGCAGGCTCAACGAATTCCTCCTCCTCTTCCTCTTCTAACTCCTCCTCACTGACCACCCGGTAAATTCGCTCCGTCATCTCGGGGAAGGCGTTTCTTCTATCTAAATAAGCTTATCGGAGAGCCTTGAGGAGGCGTATTACCTCCCCGGCCGGGGCGCTCGTCCTCACGCCCTGGGGGTCGAGGTGCGTCCTCGAGGCCCACCAGCCCCGCTCCCTCAGGGCCTCGACCACGGCGCTCACCGGGGGCGTCGGGACCTGGAGCTCGTCGCAGAGCCTCGCAAGGGGGAAGTAGGTCGGCGGGCCCCCCGCTTCCTCGCGCAACAGGGCCACGAGCTTCCTCGCCCTCCTCCCAATCCAGGAGGCTTCCCCGAGCTCGGAGGCCATTTCCTCGCAGAAGCCCGGCTCGAAGAGCTGACCGGTCCACAGGGGGCCAGCCACGAGGCGCCTCGAGCCGCACGCCGGG
>CAYUYX010000193.1:0-2044 GCA_964449495.1 uncultured Candidatus Bathyarchaeia archaeon | reverse complement strand
GCGCCTATCCCGGCCGCCACGACCACGGCCATGCCGTTAGCCCGTGGGGCCCGGGGCCTAATAGGCTTTCCTGCCCAAGATTTATTGTGGCCCGCCGCCAGGGGGATTGCGGTGGGCGGGATTGGGCGGCTGGGGGAAGAAGGCCCTACTGATAGGGGCCGTGGCCGTGGTCGTGGCGGCCGGGATAGGCGCTTACTTCCTCCTCTTCGCAGGAGGCGGTCTCCCCACCATCGAGATTAAATCCATAACACACCGGTGGGCCTTCGTCAACGAGACGGTAACGGCCGTGGAGAGCACCGTGGTCGTCCACAACCCCACGCCCATCTCGGCCACGCTCAAGCGCCTGGAGTACACGATACGCCTCAACGGGCTCGATTTCGGGACGGGTTTCTGCTCGGAGCCGGTAAAGGTCCCGGCCCAGGGGGATGCCACAATAAAGCTCATCACCTACATCAGCAACGGGAAGATACCGACCTGGTGGGTAAGCCACGTGGAAGCCGGCGAGAAGACGGAGGCCACCGTCTCGGGCGTAGCGACCATAGAGGCCCTGGGCACGACGCTCGACGTGCCCTTCCAGTACTCGAGCGAGTTCGAGACGGACATAGAGGGGCAAGCCGACATCACAGAGCCCTTCGATGTCGTGCTGGTGAGCTTTCCCTTCGAAATCAAGATAACCGTAAAGAAGGTTGACACGAGCTGGGGCGAGGTAACGGACGAGACAACCCAGCTAATTCACATCGCCTTTGTCTATAACCCGAACGATTTCGATATACCGGCGACGAGCATGGAATACACCATAGAGGCGAACGGCATCCGCCTTGCGGAGGGCGAGCAGCCCCTCAACGTGCTCCTCAAGGCGAAGAGCACCACCCCCCTCGTCCTATCCACGTACATCAACAACACCCTCCTCGACGAGTGGTGGGTCTCGCACCTCCAGAACAACGAGACGACGCACCTGGTCATCCTCATCTACGCCACGATGGAGTTCACCGTGCCGGGGGTGGGCTCCTTCGAGGTCGTCAAGCTCATCTACAAGGCCGATATGGAGGTGAAGACGGATATACTCGGCGCCCTCGCCTACCCCTGAGGCGGTGGTCGAGCTGGCTTGAGGCTCCTCAAGCGGGACGAGCGCAGGGGCATCATGGTCCTGCTCCCGGAGGATGTGGACGACCTGTGGGCGCTGTACGTGGCCATAGAGCCCGGGGACATCGTGAGGGCGAGGACGACGAGGGAGAGGAGGGTTAAGGCCGAGGGCCAGAAGGGGCGGAGGGGGAAACGCGTATCCGCCAGGCTCGGCGTAGAGGTGGAGAAGAAGGCCTTCGACGCCCTCATGAAGCGCCTCAGGCTCCTCGGGATAATAAGGGAAGCACCCTACGAGCTCGAGGGAGAGCTCGGGAAGCACCACACGCTCAACATAAGGCCCGGGACGGCCGTGGAGGTCCAGAAGGAGACATGGGGGCGCTACCAGCTCGAAATCGTGGAGAGGGCCTGTTTAACGAGGCCTAAGCCCCTAATAGTGGCCTGCTTGGATGACGAGGACTTCTGCATAGCCCTCGTCGGCATGAGGGATGTGGAGGTGCTGGCCGAGGGGAGAAACACGTCCATCTCCGGCGCCCCATCGAAGGAGGAGGCCCTCAGGCCGTTCTTCAGGGAGGCCCTCGAGGCCCTGAGGAGGGCGTGGGAGGAGCACAGGCGCCCGATAGCCGTGATAGGCCCCTCCCTCGAGAGGGGGCTTTTCCTCGGCATCCTGAGGCGTGAGCAGCCGGAGCTGGCGAAAGAGGTCGTCTCTGCGAGGGGGGTGAGCACGGGCGGCCTCCCGGGCATCTACGAGGCCCTCAGGGCGGGGGTGCTCGCGAAGGCCCTCTCGGAAGCGCGCCTCGTGGAGGAGGCGGAGGCCGTGGGAGAGCTCCTGGCGAGGCTCGGGCGAGGAGACGGGCGTGTCGCTTACGGGCTGGACGATGTGCGGCGCGCCTCCTCGATGGGCGCCGTGGAGCTGCTCCTCGTGGCGGATGCCGTCCTCAGGGATGCGGATGAGGCCCTAAGG
>CAYUYX010000192.1:0-2064 GCA_964449495.1 uncultured Candidatus Bathyarchaeia archaeon | reverse complement strand
GCCATAGTAAGGGTCATGCAGAGGCTCAAGCTCTTCAAGGAAACGCCCGAGACAGGCCTCGTCATCTTCTGCGGAGCTGTCCCGCAAAACGGCCCCGGCTCGGAGAAGCTCGAGACGTACGTGATAATCCCCCCAGAGCCCATAAACGTCTACCTCTACCGCTGCGACTCAAGGTTCCACATCGAGCCCCTCGAGGAGCTCCTGAGGGAGCACGACGCCTACGGCATCCTGGTCATGGACGCCGAGTCCGCCACCTACGCCGTCCTGAGGGGGAGGCGCCTCGAGATACTGAAGCACATAACTTCCGGCGTCCCCGGGAAGCACCACAAGGGGGGCCAATCGGCCAGGCGCTTCCAGAGGCTCAGGGAGGCGAAGCTCCTCAACTACTTCTCCAGGGTGGGCCAGCACGCCAACCAGATATTCCTGTCCATCCCGGACCTGAAGGGCCTGATAATCGCCGGGCCGGGCCCGACGAAGTACGATTTCGCCGAGAGGGATTACTTGGACTACAGGCTGAGGGACAAGATAATCGCCATCATGGACACGGCCTACACGGAGGAATATGGCGTTAGGGAGGTGGTCGAGAAGGCGCCGGAGGTCTTGGCCAGGGTCCGCTACGTGGAGGAGAAGAGGCTCATGCAGAAGTTCCTCTACCACATAGGCCATGACACGGGCCTGGCGGCCTATGGGGAACGAGATGTGCGGAACTGCCTCAAGCTCGGGGCCGTGGACACCCTCCTCCTCTCGGAAGGGCTCGACCTCGTGAGGGCGAGGGTGAGGTGCGCCGCCTGCGGTTACGAGGAGGCCAAGCTCCTCAGGGCTCGTGAGCTGAGGAAGTTCGAGGAAGGCCTGACCTCAAAACCGTGCCCGAGGTGCGGCCAGACGACGCTGAGGCTCGAGGGAGCGGAGGACATCATAGAGGACTTGGCCGGGCTGGCCGAGGAGACCGGTGCCAAGGTGGAGATGATATCCACGGCGACGGAGGAAGGCCAGATGCTCAAGGAGACCTTCGGGGGCATAGCCGCTATCCTCCGGTTCGCCCCATCCGTTTAACCCGGGAGACGGCCTTCTCCCCCGCTTCCCGATGTGCCCCCGCCTTCTCCCGGGTGGGATTCCCAGGGCCTCCACACGAGCCCTCCCGAGCCGAGATGGCCCTGAGCCTCTCCACGAGCTCCCGGACCTTGCTTAAGGCCTCCCCCACCTCCTCCTCGGGCGCCCAGCCCTCGTAGAAGTTCACGTGCATGGATATCGCCGTCCTCCAGAGCCCTCCCAAAACGGGCTCTTCTTTCTTCAGCTTGGCCACATAAGCCCAAAGCTCCCCGTGGCTCGTCAGCCTGCGCCCCTCACGTTCGTAAGCAGATGCCTTGACGGCCAGAGCGGCAGCGCTCCATACCTTCTCGCTCGCCTCCCTTAAATCGCCTTTGGAAAGCTCTTCCTCGGCCCTCTTAAGGTAGTGCTCCGCTATCTCCCAATACGCCTCGGCCTTCTCATGTGGATTGAGGCCCCCCAGGGCCTCTATGATGAGCTCCTCTGGGGTGGTGCCCCGCTCCACCAGCTCCCTCAGCTTATCGGCCAGGGCGTCGGGGAGGGCTATGAGCCTCAATCCCGTCCTGGGGCTGGGCCATGGGATAAAAACGCTTCTCTCGCTCCCGACCTGCCCCGCCTCACCATATCATCACGCCGAAGTAGCCCGTGATGAACTTCAGCGATACGTAGAGGAAGTAGGCCCCGAATATGAGCTTCAGCGTGGTCGGCCTGAAGCGCTTTATGATGGCCGCTCCCCCCTGAGCGCCCAAGATGGTGCCCATCGCTAAGAGGCAGCCGGCTGCGAAGTCCACGAAGCCCTGGAAGAGCTTTATCAGCCCTCCGACGAGCGCAAGAGGTATCATGACGGCCAGGGAGGTCCCCATCGTGATGTAGACGGGCGCCCCGAACAGGTATATCAGGCCGGGGACGAGCGCATATCCGCCCCCGAGGCCGACTATCCCCGTCGTTATGCCTATCACGAACCCGAAGGCACCTAATGCCCAGCCAGCACCGGGTATGGTATTGCCCTCGGGCCCT
>CAYUYX010000191.1:0-2065 GCA_964449495.1 uncultured Candidatus Bathyarchaeia archaeon | reverse complement strand
AGCCGGACGGCCTTCACGTTTGCGAGCTCGGCGAAGAGGCCGGAGAGGGGCTCGAGGGCCTCGAGCACATCCCGTTCTGCCACGATGACCGCTTCCCCGAGAGGCCACCGGCGCTTTAGCCCGGCCCTCTGCCTCGCCGAGTAGGAGAGCGATACGGCCAGCATGAGGTGCTCGAAGGCCGCCTCGAGCTCCTCATCCCTCAAGCTCGGGTCGGGCTCGGGGAAGCGCTCGAGGTTCACGCTCTCGGGAAGCCTGGGGTCAAGGGGCCTGTAGACGTGCTGGTAGAGCCACTCGGTCAGGAAGGGCGTCGCCGGGTTGATGAGGAGGACGAGCGTCTTGAGCGTGTGCCAGAGCGTTGCGTATACGGCGAGCCTGCGCCCCAGCGTCCTCGGGTCGTCCGTCCAGAGCTCACGCCTCACCATAGGGACGTACCAGTGGCTCACCACATCTATGATGAAGTCCTCGAGGGCCTGGAGGGCCTTGTGGAAGCGGCAGCGGGCGTAGTGCTCGTCCACCTCCGCCACGAGGGCCTGTAGCCTGGAGAGGACCCAGCGCTCCGGCGCCCTCAGGAGCCCCTCTCGCCTTGCCCACTCGAGCGTGTGCTCCGCAGGGTCGAAGCCGTCGTAGGTGGCGTTCTGGTAGAAGAAGCGGTGGAGGTGGTAGAGCGTGGAGAGGACCTGGTATGGGCGCTTGTACATCTCTTCCACGCTGAAGCTCATGGCGTCCACGGGCGCGCACTTCCAGAGCACGTAGAAGCGGAAGAGGTCGGCGGAGTGCTTGCTCAGCAGCTCGTTCATGAATATCACGTTCCCGAGGCTCTTCGCCATCTTCCGCCCCTTCTCGTCCAAGACTATCCCGTAGAATAGGAAGGCCCGGTAGGGCGGCTCGGGGCGCCCTGTCAGTATGAGGTGGGCCATGAGGAGCGAGTAGGCCCAGCCCCTCGTCTGGTCTATGCCCTCCGTCAGGAAGTAGACGGGCACGAAGCGCTCGAACTCCTCGTCCGTGAAGCGGGCGTAGGGGGCCGCCCCGCTGTTGTGCCAGCAGTCCAGGACGAAGGGCTCCCTGCGCATCTCGCCCCCGCACTTTGGGCACCTGAGCACCACCCCGTCTATCCAGGGCCTGTGCAGCTCGAAGTGGCCCTCGGGGCGCTTTACGGCCTTCTCCAAGAGCTCCTCCTTGCTCGCCACCAGCTCCTTGTGGCCGCAGGTCCGGCACACCCATATGGGGAGGGGCGTCCCCCAGATGCGCTCCCTCGATATGCACCAGGGCCTCGCCTCGCTCACGAAGGAGAGGAAGCGCTGCTTAGGCCCCTCGTAGAAGTACTCTATGCCCTCGGCCGCCTCGATGGCCAGCTCCCTAAGCCTATCGACCCTGTAGAAGTACTCGCGCCTCGCCACCCAGATGAGCTTGTGGTGGGAGCGCCAGCAGGTGGGGTACTCGTGTCTTACCCTGCTCGCCTTCACGAGCAAGCCCCTCTTCCTCAGCTCCTCTATGACGAGCTCATCCGCATCACGGGCGAAGATGCCGGAGAAGCGGCCAGCCTCATCCGTGAACCTGCACTCGTCGTCGAAGGGCGAGAATATCGGAACGCCCCTCCTCATGGCCGCCTCGAAGTCCTCCTCGCCATTACCGGGCGCCAGGTGGACGATGCCGGTGGCCACGCTCACGTCCACGAATTCCTCGCAGACGACCGTGTGGACGAGGGCGTTCTGGCGCTCGAACTCCGCCTGCTTCGGGACGAGGTCGTAAAACGGGTACTCGTACCTCAGGCCCTCTAAGGCCGTTCCTGGGACGGTCTCCACGACCTCGTAGCCCTCCACGCCCAGCTCGGCCATGACGGGCTTCACCCTCTCGGCGGCGAGCAGCCATACCTCGTCGCCCACCCTAACACGGGCGTACTCGGCCTCCGGGTGGACGGCCACCATCAGGTCCGTTATTATCGTGAACGGCATGGTCGTCCAGACGAGCAGGAACTCGCCAGGCCTGTCCCTGAGCCTCAGCTTGAAGTAGACGCTCGGGTCCTCCACGACCTCGTAGCCCAGGCCCACCTCCGCATGGCTGAGGC
>CAYUYX010000190.1:0-2112 GCA_964449495.1 uncultured Candidatus Bathyarchaeia archaeon | reverse complement strand
GGCTGGCTCCACGAGCCTCACCACCCTCACTAGCTCCTCGGGGTCCTGAGTCGCCACGGGGAGGGGGACAGCGTCGACCCCTCCTAGGTACTTGAAGAGGAGGGCCTTGCCCTCCATCACGGGCAGAGCAGCCTCGGGCCCTATGTTGCCCAGCCCGAGGACTCGGCTGCCGTCAGTCACTATCGCTACCGCGTTCCACCTCCACGTGTACTCGAAGGACAGGTCGCTGTCCTCGTGGACGGCCCTCGACAGGGCTGCGACGCCGGGCGTGTACCACACCGCGAAGTCCTTGAGCGCTCTTATTGGCACCTTGGGCAGGACTTGGATCTTGCCCCTGTACCTAGCCGCCTCCTTCAAGGCCAGCTCGCCGTATTCGACCAAGTGACCACCGACCACACCAAGCGCTAGGCGAGACATAAAGGTTGGGGGCACATTCACTCAACTCTCTTGGTATGGTGCATATATGGGGCCTCGCGCCCCCTAAGAGAGGGCTATCATGGTCCTCAGCTACAGCCACGTCAAGAGGCTCGTGAGGAGCTACCTGATCGACGCAGCCTCCAAGGAGAGAGGCAGCGTGTTCGGCTTCAACCACAAGCGCTTCTCCAGCTACCTGGGCAAGAGGAGGATACACCCAGTGGACATGAGCGTAATATGGAGCATCGTCTTCACCGACTACGGGGATGCTATAGTCGAGGTCAAGGTGAAGAACCACAGGAGGCACGTGATCTTCGATAAGAGAAAGCTCATCGAGATTCTTAGGAGCGAGGCGCTGCTGCCCGAGCCAAATCTAGTGAGCGCCAGGGCGACTAGCTGAGCGCACGATCCCCGTTAACCTCAGCCTGGCCAGGGTCTCGGGGGTCGGCACCCCTCTCTCGTCCCATCCTCTGTGCCTGTAGTACTCCTCCAGCATGACGTCTAGCTCCACCACCTGCCCCCGCGCCCCGCCCTCCTTCAGCGGCTCGCGCAGGAACCTCTTGGGGAGGGCGTCGTCCTCCCTCGAGATCCCAGCCTCAACGTTGAACATCCTCTTCAGGTTGAATATCCTCTCACCGGCCTCTCTGAGGTCAGGAACTCTCTTCACGATGCCCGTCACGAGCGTGTAGAAGGCCGCGACGTGCCCTGGGGCGATGCCGACGAACTTGCACAGGCCCACGGAGTCGAGGACCTCGTGCCAGTCCTGCATGACCGCCACCATCCACGCCTTACCGCGCGTGGTGAACCTGTCGACCCTCTCGTGGATGCCGAGGTCGGGCACCCTCTCGCCCTGCTCTATCCTGAAGAACGTCCCCTGGAGGTGGTCGGCCCCCCTGTTGGACGTGGCGTACTGGAGGCCCATCCCCTTGAAGGCCCTGGGGTCGTGCATCGGCACCTCAACGCCCTTGACGTGCATTGCGAATTCCTCGCTCCCCCTCCCTATGGCCTCAGAGGCCCTCCTGCAGCCCTCAGCGAGCAGGTCTCCAAAGCCCTCCCTCCTCGATATCCTCTCGATGAGGTCGAGGACCACTTCGGGGTCGCCCCACCGCAGCCTGAGGCCGTCCGTGTCCCCCTCCGTCAGCAGCCCCCTCTCGAAGGCCTCCGTGGCCCACGCGATCGTGACGCCAGCCGATATGACGTCGATGCCGTACTCGTTGCAGAGGTACTCAGCGGTGGCTAGGTAGTTGGGGTCGTCTATCATGAGGAGCGCGCCGAGCGAGGCGGCGGTCTCGTACTCCGGCGCCCTGGTTACCGTTCCAGCGTGAGGGCCCTCCTTAATCTTTACCTCCTTCCAGCAGTGAATGGGGCAGCTGAAGCACGTCCTGTGCCTCCTCAGCATCCGGCTCACTATGGCCTGCCCGCTGATCCTCGAGACGCCGAGCCACTCGCCCAGAGTGAAATTCCTGATGGGCACGTCACCGTACTCGTGGAAGACCTCCATCTCGCCGTTCGTACCATAGAGGGCCCTGACCTGGCTCGTCGGGTTCGACATTATGGCCGGGTAGAGCCTTCTGATTAGGGCCCTCAGCCTCTCGTACTCCTTCACCCTCACCTTCCCCGTCCCGCGGACGGCTATCGCCTTGAGATTCTTCGAGCCGAAGACAGCGCCCATCCCTGTCCTTCCAGCGACCCTCTCGT
>CAYUYX010000189.1:0-2140 GCA_964449495.1 uncultured Candidatus Bathyarchaeia archaeon | reverse complement strand
CCAGAGCCCTGTCCACCACGGCGAGGAGTGGCCTGCCCGATTTCCCCTCCCTGAGCCCGACCTTCTTCCCGTCCTTGAACAATATCTCGTTCCGGTACAGGACGCCCTCCCTGAGCTCCACGGGCCTCCAATTCGTGTCGATTACCTCTGCGCCCAGCCAGCCAGCCACCTCATCCGCGTTGCTCACCGTGGCGGAGAGGGCGAGGAGCTGCGCTCCCGGGTTAAGCTGCCTCATCCTCGCCAGGACGACCTCGAGCGTGGGGCCTCTGTCCGGGAAGGTGAGCAGGTGTATCTCGTCCGCCACCACGAGGGTTATCTCTGCGAGCCAGGGCGCCCTGTGCCTGAGCAGGGAGTCCGCCTTCTCGTTCGTGGTGATTATTATATCGGCGGAGGCGAGCTGGAGCTCGGGGCTATCGTAGTCGCCGGTGCTTATGGCCACCCTGATGGGGCTCCCATCCGGCTTGGTTATGGCCTCGAAGCGCTTGAACTCCTCGAACTTCTCGTTTGCGAGCGCCCTCAGGGGCGTGAGGTATAGGACCTTCCCCCCGCGCTCCAGGACGTGCTTCATGGCGCAGAGGATGGCCACGAGCGTCTTGCCGGAAGCGGTCGGGCTGGCCAGCACGAGGTTGCGCCCCTCGAGAGCCCCGGCCCTTATGGCCTCCTCCTGCGGGGGAAAGAGCTCCGTTATGCCTTGCTCACGCAGGAGGGCCTTCACGCGCTCATCTATCGGCAGCTCATCCATCCTCAAGGCGGGCGCCTCATCCCCTCGTCAATTTGTACCTCCCGTACGTGGGGGAGAACACGGTCCCATCCTTGATGAGCACGCCCAAGATGCGCTGGAGCTCGTCTTCCGTGATTCCCCTCGGCTCGAGCTCGTGGAGAAGGTCCATCTCGGATGCACCGTCCCCCTCGTCCAACCTCTTTATGGCGTCTAAGACCATCCCGAGCTTGTCCCTCAAGCTCTTCGGCTTCCCCGTCATTATCACGTCTATGTCTATGCGCTTCGTCTCCACGTCTATGCCCACCTCCTGGAGGGAGCGCTTCATTATGGCTATGGCCGCTTCTGCGTCCTCGGCCGTTACGTAATCCCTGAGCGCAGCCCTCGCCCTCGCCTCCGCAATCCTTATGAGGGATTCGAGCTGGCGGGCCGTTATAGCGATGGGGGAGCCCTCCCCCGAGCTGAGGGACCTCATCTCGAGGTAGAAGGAGCGGATGCGCTCCATCGCCTCCTCTGTCAGCTTGGGCTCTATGAGCTTGGCGTAGCTTATGTACTTGCGGAGCAGCTCGGGCGGTATCGGGGGCTCAACCGGCGCCTCCTTCGCCCTGTGCGTGTCCAGGATGTGCGTCGCCATGAGGGCGTCCCGCTCCTCGTCCGGCACATCCCTTATCACGAATATGAGGTCGAAGCGGGAGAGGATGGTTATGGGGAGCGATATGTTCTCCGTTACGGAGCGATAGGGGTCGTATCGGCCCAGGGCCGGGTTGGCCGCCGCCAGGATGGCCGCACGGGCGTTCAGGGTAGCCACGATACCGCCCTTCGCTATGGATATCGATTGCTGCTCCATGGCCTCATGGATGGCCACCCTGTCCTCCGGCCTCATCTTCTCTATCTCGTCTATGCAGGCCACGCCCTTATCGGCCAGGACGAGCGCCCCGGCCTCCAGGGTCATGCCTCCCTGGGCTTCCCGGATTACCGCCGCCGTCAAGCCAGCTGCAGTGGTCCCTCTCCCGCTGGTGTAAAGCCCTCTGGGCGCAATCCTGGCCACGTACTGGAGGAGGGCGCTCTTCCCCGTGCCGGGGTCGCCTATTAGGAGGACGTGGATATCGCCTCTCTTGCGCACGTCCGGGAGCTCCTTCGTTACGCCCCCGAAGAGGAGGTACATGATGGCCTCCTTTATGTGCTCGTATCCGTAGATGGACGGGGCTATGGAGCGGATGATCTTCTCGTGTATGTCCGGGTCCCTCGCCAGCTCCCTTATGAGCTTCTCCTCCTCCGGCGATATCTCGACGGCCTCCGCCTCCCTCGTGGCCACCTCTATGTTGTTCGCCTCTATGTACATCTCGAGGCCACGCCTGGCGGCCAGCCCCCTCGGCTCGGAGACCCGCACGATGCCCGTTACGACCACCCTATCGCCCGGCC
>CAYUYX010000188.1:0-2184 GCA_964449495.1 uncultured Candidatus Bathyarchaeia archaeon | reverse complement strand
TGCCCGAGGGCGTTCTCAAGCAATCAGGCATCAAGGTGCCCTGTTTTCTAAGATGAAAATACGACGAGAAGAGGAGGTTAAGGCGGTGGAGAAGGCATGGCTCGACGTAGCGGTCTTCCGCTGCCCGAGGTGCGGGCGTATCTACGCTGAAGCGGCCTGGTACGCCGTAGAAATCGGGGCCGATATAGAGTGCGGCTCTTGCGGTGCGGAGTTCAATCCCACGAGCACGCTCCTCGATAGGGTGATGCTCGAGTTCTCCATCGAGGGGGGCCGGGTAATCGGGGTCAGGCTGGCGGAGGAAGACCAGAGCTCTAACTTACGTACGTCCAGCCCGCAATCTCGGCGCCCTCTTCACGACCAACCATAAGCCGCAGGACATCCCCGGGGAACAGCGCCCATGAGGATAACGGCCAGGCCGGGTTAAGCGGTCCACCTTACCGGCCGTAACTTACTGTAATGCTTATTCGTCGAGAGGCGAAAGGCTTTTATGCAGAAGCCGATAGAGGCGGGAACAAGGGCGGGGTAAACATCATGAAGCCCCTGAGGCCCGTGGGGATAATGGGTTATGGCGCTTACGTGCCCGTGTACCGTATCGAGGCCTCCGAGATAGGCCGTATGTGGGGGAACGAGGGCTGCGGGCTCCCCATCGTGGAGAAGGCCGTGGCCGGGCCCGATGAGGACATGACGACCATCGCCTACGAGGCGGCGAGGAACGCCCTGGCGAGGGCCCGTGTCGACCCGAGGGAGATAGGGGCCGTCTTCATAGGGAGCGAGTCGAAGCCCTACGCCGTCAAGCCCTCCGGTACCATAGTGGCGGAGGCCCTGGGGGCTGGCTCCCACCTCTTGGCGGCCGATTACGAGTTCGCCTGTAAGGCTGGCACGGAGGCCTTCCAGACCTGCATGGGCCTGGTGGGCTCGGGCATGGTGAAGTACGCCATGGCCATAGGAGCTGACACGGCGCAGGGCAAGCCCGCCGATGAGCTCGAGTACACGGCTGCCTCCGGCGGTGCGGCCTTCATATTTGGCCTGAAATCGGACGAGACGGTCGCCTACGTGGAGGGCTCGTGCTCCTTCTCGACCGATACGGCCGATTTCTGGCGGAGGGCTGGCCAGCCGTATCCACGCCACTTCGGGCGCTTCACGGGCGAGCCCGCCTACTTCAGGCACGTCCTCACGGCAGCGAGCATGCTCATGGAGGAGCTCGGCCTCGGGCCGGATGATTTCGATTGGGCCGTCTTCCACCAGCCCAACACGAAGTTCCCCCTGAAGGCTGCGAAGAAATTGGGCATACCGAAGGAGAAGCTGGAGCCCGGCCTCCTCGTCCCCATCATAGGCAATACGTACTCTGCCAGCTCCCCGCTCGGCTTGGCCGCCACCCTCGATGTGGCCGAGCCGGGCGATAGGATTCTCATGGTCTCCTACGGCTCGGGCGCTGGCTCGGATGCCTTCAGCTTCGTCGTGCAAGACGCCATAGAGGAGAAGCGCCCCCTTGCCCCGCCGGTGAAGGCCTATTTGGAGCGCAAGCGGTACATAGATTATGCTACCTACGTGCGCTTCAGGGGTAAGCTACTGAAATGAGGAGCCCCGCCGCCATAACGGGCGTTGGCTGCACGAAAGTCGGGGAGCACTGGGGGAGCTCCGTCCTCGACCTCGCCGTAGAAGCCTGCCTCAAGGCCCTTGATGATGCGGGGAACCCCGATATACGGGCCATCTACGTGGGGAACGCCGCCTCCGAGCTCTTGAACGAGCAGGGGAACCTGGCAGCCCTCCTCGCCGATGTACTCGCCCTCGAGGGCGTGAAGGCCGTGGAGGTCAGGGCCGGCGATGCCTCTGGCGCCCTTGCCTTCCACCAGGCCTGTTTGGACGTGGCCGCCTCCGGCGAGGGGACCATCCTCGTGTGCGGCGTCGAGAAGATGACGGATGTCCTGGCCCCGGAGGTGGAGCGCGTGGGAATGCTCTTCGAGGACGCGAGGTGCACCTTCCACTCCGGCATAACCATCCCGGGCCTCTGCGCCCTCCTCACGAAGCTCTACATGAGCTCCTACGGGGTTGACTACGAGGATATCGTGCTCTTCGCCGTGAACGACCACGAGAACGCCTCGAGGAACCCCTATGCGCAGTACCCGTTCCCCATCAGGCCGGAGGCCGTGGTGCGCTCCCCCCTCGTGGCCGACCCGATAAGGC
>CAYUYX010000187.1:0-2193 GCA_964449495.1 uncultured Candidatus Bathyarchaeia archaeon | reverse complement strand
CTAATGGGGCCGGGGGCGAGCGCCGACCTGCCTTCCCTGCTGGGGTACCCGAGGGCATCGAGCGCTGGCTTGCCGAGATGCACACCCCTTACACGGGCCACATCTACGCCGTGAAAAAGACGTTGTTCAAGGGCCAGAGCCTCTTCCAGGACATAGAGGTCGTCGAGCTGGCCCACTTCGGGAAGACCCTCTTCCTGGACGGGAAGGTCCAGTCCTCCGAGGACTCCGAGTGGATATATCACGAGCTGCTCGTCCACCCCGCCATGATAACGCACGAGAGGCCGGAGAGGGTCCTTATAATAGGGGGCGGCGAGGGGGCCACGGCCAGGGAGGCCCTGAAGCATTCCACGGTGAAGGCGGTGGACATGGTGGATATAGATGTGATGGTCTACGAGGTCTGCAGGCGCCATTTGCCGGAGCTCAACGCCGGAGCCTTCGAGGACCCGAGGTTCTCCCTCGTCGTGGGGGATGGGCGGGCGTTCGTAGAGGCCCTCTCCGGCAGGAGGATTTACGATGTGGTGATAGTGGATGCGACGGACCCCCTGGAGGGGGGCCCCTCCTACTTGTTATATACTAAGGAATTCTATACCTTAGTAAAGGGGCTGCTGAGGCCCGGGGGCCTCATGGTAACCCAGGCGGAGGACGTGTGCACGACGGAGGAGATGAGCCTTGCAACGGCGTCCATATACAGGACGGTTAAGGCCGTCTTCCCGACAACGCGCTATTACGCTCGGTGGGTCCCGAGCTTCGATAGCGAGTGGGCGTTCGTCATAGGCTCCACCGGGCCCGACCCAGCCCTGTTAAGGCCGGATATCGTCCTGAAGCGCCTTGAGGAGAGGGGGGTCGAGGGGCTCCGGTACTACACGCCCGAGCTCCATCCCACGCTCTTCGTACTGCCTAAATACCTGGGGGAGCTACTCGAGAAGCACAGGACAGCGAGGGTGATAAGGGATGGGGAGCCGCTCTTCGTCTACTCGGAGAAAGCGGAAAAGCGGTAGGGAGGACAGGCTCGATTACCAGGGGCTCTTGAGAAAGCTCTCGGAGCTCGAGATAGACGTCTCCGTGAAGCAGAGCGAGTTCTCGAGGGCTGGGAAGAGCGTTAAGGCCCTCATAAAATCCCTGCTCGACAGGCTGGAGAGGCTCGAGAAAGGCGGTTACGGCGGTATCGAGCTGACGGAGGAGGAAATAGAATACGTGATATATAGGCTCAGGACCATCTACGGGGACCCGATGGCCGCCTCCGTGGTCGCAAAGCTAACCGATTTGCTGAGGAAGCGCCGTGAGAAGGGGGTTTCCGGCGGAAGCGCATCTTAGGAAGCGCCATCACCGCCGCCCGAGGTAGAGGCTCTCCTTATCTATCTCCCTCAGTATCTCGAGCTCCTCGTAGGTCGGGGGCTCTGTCTCCGGCACGTGCTCCGGGACGATGAGGTCGAAGGACACGTTATCGAGGATGTCCTGTACCGTGAAGCCGGGGTGGACGCTCTTCAGCCTTATGCGCTTTGTCTCCTCATCGAAGTCCATGAGGCACATGTTTGTTATCACGAGCTCTGGGCCTCCCCCGAGGAGGCCGGCCTTCTTCCTCGCCCCGGGGCCATTTAAGTGGCCCGGGCTCGTCATGTAAGTGAGCTTCTTCACGAACTTGCGCTTGTCGTGCCTCATCACCACCACTATGCGCTTCGCCGACGAGATTATGTCGTTCCCTCCCCCGCTCCCCGGGAGCCTTATCAAGCGCTCGCCAGCCCTCACACGCTCGAAGTCAAAGCTGAGCCTCACGCTCGGGAAGCCCTCGCCGAGCTCGACGGGCTCCTCGACGAGGGGGCCGATGTACGTGGTATTTATGTTGCCGTACTCGTCTATCTGGGCAGCCCCCACGAAGCCCACATCTACGTGCCCGCCCTGGAGGGCGCAGCCAAGGGCCTCTATCAGGCTGAGCATGGCGGCCGCCCGGTAGCCGAGCCTCGTGTCGGCTATGGAGAGGGCCAGGTCGATGGCGCCCGAGTCTATGAAGCCCGCCTCGTAGAGTATCTTGGCCCTTGGGGCGTGCGTCTTCTTGGCCAGGAGGGCGGCTATCATGGGGAGGCCCGTCCCCACGAAGACGACCTCCCCATCACGTATGGCCCTTGAGGCGCAGACGGCCATGAGCTCGAGTGGCGTGTACTCGCCCTCCTTTGCGTGCTCACGCCCCGACACGCC
>CAYUYX010000186.1:0-2208 GCA_964449495.1 uncultured Candidatus Bathyarchaeia archaeon | reverse complement strand
GATGGAGGTCCCCGGCGCCCTCAGGCCCTCGGCTCGGCCACGAACTCGCAGCACTCGTCGCCTCTCGCCACGCAGCGGGTCACCTTCACCATCATGGGGCAGCCGAAGACGGCCTCGAGGGCGCCCGCCACCATCCCCCTCAGCAGGTGGCTCCTCGTCCTGCGCTCTCCCCGCCCCCTGAAGGGCTCGCACTCGAAGGAGCGGAAGAGGCGGACAACGGCCCGCCTGCTCTCCGCATCGAAGCTGATAAGCTCGTACTTGAAGAAGCCCATGGCCGTGCACATGGCCATGAAGGTCTCGAAGGCCTGGCGCCCGAAGAGGCCGAACCCTCTCTCCAAGCCCCTCACTATGGACCTGCCCGCCTCCAAGCCCATATCGAACAATATGGCGTGGCCGCCCGTCTCGAACGTCCTGTCGAGCCAATCGAGCATGGCGGATACGCCCGCCACGTCGAGGAGGACCATCCTCCTGGTCAAGAGCATGATGGGGAAGGAGTGGGTGTCCACGACCAGGTCACCTATCCTCTGCCCCACCACGTCGGCCCGGAGGACGACGTCAAGCTTCCTGAGCTCTCCTGCGAGCTCCTCGGGCCCTATGCCCGCCTCCGTCAGGTCCACGAAGAAGACCCAGGTGGCCGTTTCCTCCCCGGGCTCGGCCCACACTATGCCCGAGAGGATGTTCACGGAGCGGTTCCCCATCAGCTTCGATACCTTTGCCATCACGCCGGGCTTGTTCAGGAGCTCGAGGACGAGCTGGGCTATGCGCTTAGACGGGGCGTACACGACCCAGGGAATCCGTTTCTCTGCAGGCATCCCCATCGGGAGCCCGGGGGCGGTAGCCCCTACGGTATCATATAAGCGCTCCCCCCTATGGCCTGTCTCCATGTCGGCCCTGCGGGAGGGCGTAGGAAGCGTTAAAGATGGCATCGCCCGGCTTAGGCCCGAGGTGCCGACGGTGGGCGCCGAGAGGGAGCTCAGCATGGCCGAGGCCATAAACGAGGCCCTCAGGGAGGAGATGCGCCGCGATGAGCGGGTCGTCCTCCTCGGCGAGGACATAGGGGTCCTCGGGGGCATCTACCGGGTTACCAAGGGCCTCCTCGAGGAGTTCGGCCCCGAGCGGGTGATAGACACGCCGATAAGCGAGGAGGGGTTCGTGGGGGCGGCCATAGGCCTCGCCCTCACGGGCTTCAGGCCGGTGGTCGAGATAATGTACGCCGACTTCTTGGCCAACTGCATGAACCAGCTCGTGAACTTCGCAGCCAAGATGCGCTACATGAGCGGCGGGCAGCTCAGGGTCCCGTTGGTCGTCAGGACCATGATGGCACACGGGAGAGGCCACGGCGGGGACCACTCGCAGGTCCCGATACCCTGGTTCCTCAACGTCCCCGGCCTGAAGCTCGTGGCCCCCTCCACGCCCTACGATGCGAAGGGCCTCCTGAAGGCCGCCATAAGGGATGATGCGCCCGCCATCTACTTCGAGCCCTACATCCTCTACCGCACGAGGGGGCCCGTCCCGGAGGGCGATTACGTGATACCGCTCGGCAGAGCGGACGTGAAGCGCGAGGGCGACGACATCACCATCGTCGCCATATCCGCTATGGTGCCCCGGGCTCTCCGGGCTGCGGAGGAGCTGGCCGAGGAGGGCATAAGCGCAGAGGTGCTCGACCCGAGGACCATCGTCCCCCTCGACGAGGAGGCCATCCTCCGCTCCGTGATGAAGACGAACAGGCTCCTCGTGGTGGAGTACTCGCACCGCAGGGGGGGCGTTGGCGCCGAGATAGCGGCCCTCGTGGCGGAGAAGGCCTTCGATTACTTAGACGCCCCCATAGTGCGCCTGGCGAGCCCCGACGTGCCCATACCCGTGAGCCCGGAGCTCGGCAAGCTCACCCTCCCGAGCGCACGGGATATAGCGGGCGCCGCAAGAGCCCTCGTGCTGGGCCAGGCATAAAGGGGCGTAATTTCCCCGTCAACCCGGCCTCCCGCATGTAGGGTACCGAAAAAACATATATAGGGTTGAGGGGGCAGGACAAGCGGGCCCAAGAAAGGGGTCGGAATCCCATCAGGGGAATTGAAAGCTCGACATCACTGAAGAACCACTTGAAGACTATATCGTGAATCTCATCAGGGGAAATTAAGGGGGCGCCCAGGAAGCCGGCTGTGAGGCGGCCTTGAGCCTCGCCCGGGGGTCGAGGGCCCCCTTGGCCAGCTC
>CAYUYX010000185.1:0-2215 GCA_964449495.1 uncultured Candidatus Bathyarchaeia archaeon | reverse complement strand
CCTCGAGCGGGAAATCCACCATAGCTCAGGGGCTGGCCCGGCGGTTGGCCCAGCTCGGCGTGAGGGTGCAGGTACTCGAATCCGATGAGCTCAGGCGTGTCCTGACCCCCGAGCCCACCTACACGGAGCGAGAGCGGGACTGGTTCTACGGCGTGATGGCTTGGATAGGCTGGTTGCTCGTGAAGAACGGCGCCAACGTGATTTTCGATGCGACGGCCAACAAGAGGGCTTACAGAGAGCGGGCGAGGCGCATGATAGGCCCCGAGAGGTTCATGGAGGTCTACGTGCGCTGCCCCGTGGAGGTGTGCATGCGGAGGGACCGTAAGGGCCTGTACAAGATGGCTCTGGAGGGGAAGATAAAGAGCCTCCCGGGCCTCCAGGCGCCTTACGAGGAGCCCCTTGAGCCCGATGTTGTCGTGGACACCAGCTCCATGGGGCCTGAGGAATGCGTTGAGGCCGTGTTAAAGAAGGTACTCCAGCGCTTCTACGGGGGCGAGGCCCCTTGAGGATAGCCGTCGTCCACCACAGCCTGAACTCCTGCGGCGGGGGAGAGCGCCTCTGCCTGAACGTGATGGAGGCCCTCAGGAGCGCAGGCCACGAGGTCGTCCTCGCCACCACGGACCGCACGGATTGGTCCCGGGTGGAGAGGGCCTTTGGCCGCCGCTTCGAGCCGGACGAGGAGGTATGCCTCCTCCCCATGAAGCTCAGGGCCTTCGGCATCTACCAGCGCATGGCGACGGGCTTCCTCGTCCACCGCCTCCACAGGGATGCCGACCTCGTCGTCAACACGCACGGGGACATGGTGGCGGCGCCCTGCCACATCACGTACGTGCACTATCCCGTCTTCGCCCTCCTCGAGCAGACCAGGGACGTACGGGTGAAGTACAGGAAGAACTTCTTCTGGCGCTTCTACTTCGCCCCCTACCAGGTGGCCCAGGTGAAGCTGTGGCGCTTCTACATGGACAGGACGGTGATACTCACGAACAGCCGTTTCTCGAGGGACGTCATAAGGAAGAAGGTGGGGCGCGATGCCATCGTGGTTTACCCGCCCGTGGACCTCAAGGCCTTCAGGCCCGGCCGGAAGGAGGAGCTCGTCCTCACCGTAGGGCGTTTCACCTGGGAGAAGCGCTTAGACCTCGTGCCCAAGATAGCAGAGCTCGTTCCAGAGGCCCGTTTCGTGATAGCGGGCTCTACCGCCATAGGCTCCGGCGAGATAATAAGGCGTATAAAGCGCTATGGGGCGAAGAACGTGGAGGTTAGGCCAGACATCTCCTTCGACGAGCTCAGGGAGCTCTACGCAAGGGCGAGGGTCTACCTGCACGTCATGGCCGCCGAGCACTTCGGGATAAGCGTCGTAGAGGGCATGGCGAGCGGCTGCGTCCCCGTCGTCCACAGGAGCGGGGGGCCCTGGCTCGACATAGTAGGGAGGGGGCGCTACGGCTTCGGCTTCAAGACGCTTGAGGAAGCCGCTTCCCTGATAAGGCGCCTGCTGTCCGACGAGGAGCTATGGACCGATTACAGCGCAAGAGCCGTCCGGAGGGCCCAGTTGTTCGGCGAGGAACCCTTCAAATCGAGGTTCATGGCCGTCCTCGACTCCATCCTGAGCTCCGGCGTCTTCAACGCCCGAGGGTCAGGCCTACCCCGAGGTAAGGCTTGAGCAGCTCCATCAGCACGCCGAAGAGGCCCGGGCTCGAGGCGATGATGAAGAGCCTCTCCCGGGTATCCAGAGCGCCCCCGAGCCTGAGCTTCCCCCTTAGCCAGACGGAGGCCCCCGCTTCAAGGGCTATCAGGAGCCCGGCGGCCACATCCGTTGGCCTTATGCGCCCCCTCAGGTCCACATGGGCATCCGTTATGCCAGAGGCGAGGAAGCAGAGCTCGAGAGCGGCCGAGCCCAGCTGCCTCGTGGCCCCGACGGACGAGGCCACCACGGATACCCACTCCGGCTCGCCAGATAGACGGCTCTTGTCCACGGAGACCAGGGCCTTTGAGAGGTCCGCCGTCCCGGAGACCGATAGCCTCTCCTGGCCGGAGAAAGCGCCCTCGCCGGAGATAGCCCAGAACTCCCGGCCGGAGAAGACCTCGAGGACAAGGGCTTCCCTTAGGCCCCTCAGGTCAGGTCCCGAGCAAACGGCCATCGAGATGGAGGCCACGGGGAGGCCTCTTGCGAAGTTCCTCGTCCCATCCAGGGGGTCGACGAGGAGGTAGGGGCCCTCCC
>CAYUYX010000184.1:0-2228 GCA_964449495.1 uncultured Candidatus Bathyarchaeia archaeon | reverse complement strand
GCGTGGAGGGCGTAGTAGCCCGGGAAGGTGAGGCCGAAGTTCTCGAACTCCCAGAGGTAAGAGCCCGCCCGGCCTATGAGCTCCACGGCCGTCGGCGTATCCACCTCACGCATCTTCTCAACGCCCACCACGAGCGCCAGGTCCACGAGCCCGCTCGCTATGGCCGTGTAGGCCGAGAAGACGGCGGCGCTCCCGCTGGCACAAGCAGCTTCAAGCCTCGCCAGGCCTGCGCCGGAGATGCCGCAGTAATCCGCAATCACGACGGCCGGGAGCCCCTCCTCGTACCAGACGCCCACCGTGCCGACTGGCATGTACTCGATGTCCTTTGGGCCTACGCCAGCATCTTCAAGAGCAGGCTTTATGGCCTCGAAGGCCAGCTCGCAGACGTTCACGTCTTGCCTCCGCCCGAACCTGGAGTGGCCGATGCCTATTATGGCTACCCTGCGCAAGACCTCGCCCCCCGGGCCTGCGCCGAGGCGCCGATAAGGCTTAGGCCACGTCATTCTTTTATGCTCAGGAAATGGGCCGTAGGCCGGGTGATGGTGGTGGGCGCCGAGGCCATCAGGAAAATCGTGGTGGTGGGCGCCGGGACGATGGGGCACGGCATAGCCCAGATTTGCGCCATGAGGGGCTACGATGTCGTCCTCATAGACATAAAAGACGAGATACTCAAGAGGGCCATGGAGAACATAAAGTGGTCCCTCAGCAAGTTCGTGGAGAAGAAGCGCATCCGGCCCGAGCAGGCCGATGCGGCCCTGGCCAGGATAAGGCCCACCACGACCTACGAGGGCTACGTGGAGGACGCCGACTTCGCCGTGGAGGCCGTGGTGGAGCGCATGGACGTGAAGAAGCTCGTGTTCTCCAAGCTCGACCAACTCATGCCTGAGCACGCCATCATCACGAGCAACACGAGCAGCCTGAGCATAACGGAGATGGGGAGGGCCACTAAGAGGCCCGATAAGGTGGCGGGCATGCACTTCTTCAACCCTCCCCAGCTGATGCAGCTCGTCGAGGTCATAAGGGGCGAGGACACGAGCGATGAGACGGCCCAGACCGTCATGGAGCTGGCGAGGGCGCTCGGGAAGACGCCCGTGCTCGTCCGCAAGGACGTGAGAGGGTTCATAGTGAACCGCATCCTCATGCCCGTCTTCGCAGATGCCTTCTGGGCTCTCCACAAGGGGGAGTTCGACAAGGAGGCCGTCGATGCGGGCGTTAAGTACGACGCCGGCTTCCCGATGGGCATCTTCGAGCTGGCCGATTACGTGGGGCTCGACATCGTGTATGAGGTCGGGAAGGTCATGTACGATGCCTACGGCGAGAGGGCGAGGCCATGCCCGATTGTGGAGGAGCTCGTGAGGGCCGGCAAGCTGGGCCGGAAGACGGGCGCTGGCTTCTACGATTGGTCGGCCGGGAGGCCCCGCATCCCGTTCGACAGGGTGGGCGAGTGGGACCCCACCCGGACCTGGGCTGTTGCGGCCAACGAGGCTGCCTGGCTCGTCCACGATGACGTGGCAGACCCCAGGGACATAGACACGGCCATGAAGCTCGGGACCGGCTGGCCCTCCGGCCCCTGCGAGCAGGCAGACCGCATAGGCTTAGACGTGATAGTGGACAAGCTGAAGGGCCTCTACGGGCGCTACGGCCTCGAGCTCTACAAGCCCTGCCCGCTCTTAGAGGATTACGTGGCCAAGGGCTGGACGGGCCGCAAAGCTGGGAGGGGCTTCTACCAATATTAAGCGACCTCGGGGAAAAACTCGGTTTTTTATCCGTCGTCCTCACGTGAGCGCTGAAACTATCCCGGAGGGGCGGCGGAGGCCCCGAAGAGTTATAATGCGGCCGTCTGCCACGGCCCGTAGGTGCTCGAGGTGGGGGCCGAGGAGGGACGGGAGCTCGAGGAGGTAGGGAGGCCCACGCTCCTGCGGCTCTACCGCACCATGCTGACGATAAGGCGCTTCGAGGAGAGCATAGCCGACCTCTACAGGCGTGGCCTCGTCCCGAGCTCTGCGCACGTCTACATAGGCCAGGAGGCCGTGGCAGCCGGCGTCTGCGCCTGCTTAAGGCCGGATGACTACGTGCTCTCCACGCACAGGGGCCACGCCCACAGCATAGCGAAGGGCGTCCCGCTCGACCGATTGGCGGCGGAGATACTCGGCCGTGCCACGGGCTTGAATAGGGGGCGTGGGGGCTCCATGAGGCCCTGCTGCCCGGAGGTGGGCGTCCTCTACTCC
>CAYUYX010000183.1:0-2258 GCA_964449495.1 uncultured Candidatus Bathyarchaeia archaeon | reverse complement strand
CCATAGCGGAGATAGAGGAGGCCGGCCTGACGCTCCAGGAGGCCAGGGCCCTCGGGATAAGGATAGACAAGCGGAGGAGGAGCAAGCACCCCTGGAACGTGGAGGCCTTGAGGAAGTTCGTGGAAGAACTCGGCCTCAAGAAGGGAGGGGGAGGCCAGGGGCGTTAGGGGCCCTCAGGGCCCTCCGAGCCGCCTCGCCAGGCCCTCTATGGCCAACCCCCTTGCCCTCGCCCATTCTGCGAGAGGGCCGGTTAGGACGATGGGTGCGGCCTTCAGGTCGTTCACGCGCTTGCAGCCCGTAACGAAGAGGGCCGCCCTCAGCTCCTCCATCACGCAGGAGAGGAGCGCCTTCACGGCGTCCGTGCCCTTAACAGCCTCCTTCAGCACGGGCAGGGCCATGGCGGCCATGTGGGCTCCCAGAGCCAGGCATTTAGCTACGTCGAGGCCCGTCCTCACGCCCCCGGAGGCGATTATGGCCATCCTCGTGGAGAAGGCGACCTCGAGGATGCTGGCGGCCGTTGGGATGCCCCAATCCCAGAACGTCCGGCCTAACCTGGCCCTCAGCGCATCTCCTTCCTCGAGCGCCCTGTAGTGCTCGACGGCCGCCCAGCTCGTCCCGCCAGCCCCGGCCACGTCGACGGCCCTCACGCCCCTCATCTCGAGGGCCTTGGCCACCCCGGCGGATATCCCTGAGCCCACCTCCTTCACTATCACGGGCACGGGGAGGGCGCTCGTTATCTCGGCCAGCCTGTCCAGGAACCCCCGGCCCCCGGGCTTCCCCTCCGCCTGGACGACCTCCTGGAGGGGGTTTAGGTGGATGGCGAGGGCATCGGCCTCTATCATGGCCACGAGCTCCTCGAGCGCCCGGAGGGGAAGGTCTCTCGCTATCTCGGAGTAGCCGATGTTCGCCACTATGAAAGCGCTCGGCGCCCTCTCCCTGGCTATCCTGAACGTCTTAGCCACGTCCGGGTTCTTGAGAGCTGCTCTCTGGCTACCGACCCCCATCCCGAGCCCGAGCTCCTCGACGGCCTCCGCTATGGCCGCATTTATCGAGCCGGCCTCCTCCGTCCCTCCCGTCATGGCGGATACCATTATGGGGGCCGAGAAATCGTGGCCGAGGAAGCGCACCCGCATGTCTATGGCGTCGTAATCCGCAGCCGGTATGGCGGAGTGGACGAGCCACACGTGCTCGAGCCAGGTGGACACGCCCCTCGCTCCCACATCGTGCTTAAGACATATCCTTATGTGGTCGGACTTGCGCTTCCTTATTTCTTCCGCCAAGGAGTACACCGCTTCCCCCGCTTCCTCATGCTCACTTAAGACTTAGCGGACCCCGTGGGCGGGGGGATGGGCTCGTCGAGGCTGGCGGCCAGGGCCCTTAGAACCCGCTACTGGCGCCCCGGGACGGATTTCGCCAGAGAGGCCCTCGGGGCGGTCAGAGGATTGCTGAGAGATGGCGATTTCCTCGTCGTCTCCGAGAAAGCCATATGCACGGCGCTCGGGAAGCTCGTGGACGAGGCCAAGGTGAAGGCGGGCTCCCTCGCCCGCTTCCTCGCCTCCTTCTGGACGAGGGGCATATGGGGCCACGTCCTCGGCCCCTTCTGCGGGCTCAGGCCCGAAACGCTCTCTAAGCTACGCTCTTATCCCCTTGAGGAAGGGGCGTCCCACAAGCAAGTGGCCTTGAGGCTGAGGGGCCCTCTGGCGGCCCTCATGTGGGGTTCTGAGGGCGGTATAGATGGGAGCAACCTGCCCTTCTCCCTCGTTAGCCTCCCTCTTGAGCCTGAGGAAGCGGAGGCCATAGCTGTAGAGCTGGCCGAGCGGGCTCGGGCCGAGCTCGGGAAGGAGGTCGTGGTGCTCATAGCCGATTCGGACAGGACCTACTCCCTCGGGCAGCTCCACATCTCGCCCAGGGAGACGGCGGTGAGGGGCATCATCGGGGGCCTCGGGGCCATCGCATACGTCATCGGGAACGCCCTTCGCCTGAGGGGACGCCCGACGCCCGTGGCATCGAGCGAGCCCGCCCTGGGGCCGGAACTCGCCCTCAGGATAACCTCCGTGGCGGAGAAGGCCATGGGGCACGGGGCCGGGAGAGACGTGTGGGACATGGCGGCCCGCTTCGGGGTCGGCCTGACGGAGGTAACGTGGGAGATGCTGGAGAGCATCCCGCATAAGCCAGTGGCCATTGTGAGGCCGCTCAGGAGAGGAGCTCAAGGACGCCGGAAGCTTTCTCGAGGGCTTCTCTAACGGCTTCCTCAAGGC
>CAYUYX010000182.1:0-2262 GCA_964449495.1 uncultured Candidatus Bathyarchaeia archaeon | reverse complement strand
CTCTGGCTCAAGCTGTGCTCTCGAGCTCGACATGATGCCCCTGATGGGGCTGCGTAGCCCTGAGAGAGTGCGCTTGCTCAGGAGGCTGAGGGAGGAGGTGGCCCTGGCGAGGGAGAAGGGCGTTCCAATCATCATATCGAGCGGGGCGACAGACCCAATCCTCATGAGGAAGCCGAGGGAGCTCGCTTACCTCGCATCCGAGCTGCTCGACCTGAGCCTGGAGGAGGCCCTTGATGCCCTCTCAAGGCGACCGGCCGAGATGGTGGAGAGGAACAGGGCGAAGCTTAGGCCGGACTTCATAGCGCCGGGCATAAGGCTCGTGAGGAGGGGTACCGATTGCCCGTGAGGAGGTCGAGGAGGCGCTACCTCGCCATATACATCGAGGGGGCTAAGCCCGGGGGGGCCAAGGAGCTTGAGGAACTCGTCTTCTCCTCCCTCCTGCGCCTGTTCGGCGAGGTAGGCGCTTCTAAGGCGTCCTTCAGGGTCGTGGAGTACGATGCGGGCGAGGGCGTGGCCGTCGTGAGGTGCGGCCACAAGCACGCAGGCCTCGTGAGGGCCGCCTTAGCGGCTATAACGGACGTGGGGGGAAGGCCGGCCGCCCTCCACGTGCTCGATGTCTCAGGCACCTTGCGGGCCCTCAGAAAGCGCTTGCCATCAAGGCTCGCCGACCTAAACGCTTATGAGAGACGGCCCAGCTGATACACGGGAATGAGGTAGCCGTCCCAGCCTGACCTGACGGGGCAGGGATGAGGAGCTCGTGACGGGCCGACCCACCAAGTAAGGGACCCATTCCTCCTCAGGCCCCGGCCTCCCTTCCGCAACCGGTCGAAAAAGCTAAATAAGGGGCCACCGCCCCCTCATGGAGCCGGAGGTGCGTGATGGAGAATGAGCAGGCCTGAGAAGCCCCACATGAACCTCATCGTGATAGGCCACGTGGACCACGGGAAGTCGACGATGGTCGGCCACCTGATGTACCTGTGCGGCGCCGTGGACGACAGGACCATCAGGCAGTACGAGGAGGAGGCCCGTAAGCTCGGGAAGGAGACGTTCAAGTTCGCCTGGGTGCTCGACAGGCTGAAGGAGGAGCGTGAGCGTGGCCTCACCATCGACCTGACGCACCTTAGGTTCGAGACGCCCAGATACTACTTCACCATCATAGACGCTCCCGGCCACAGGGACTTCGTGAAGAACATGATAACGGGCGCCAGCCAGGCAGATGCGGCCATCCTCGTCGTGTCGGCCAAGAAGGGCGAGTTCGAGGCAGGCATCGGGCCCGGGGGCCAGACCAGGGAGCACGCCTTCCTCGCCTTCACGATGGGCGTCCGCCAGATGGTCGTGGCGGTGAACAAGATGGACGACCCGACCGTGAACTGGAGCCAGGAGAGGTACGAGGAGGTGAGGAACGAGGTAGCCAGGATGCTCAAGCTCGTGGGCTACAAGGTGGACAAGATACCCTTCGTGCCCGTATCGGGCTGGACGGGCGATAACCTCGTGAAGCGGAGCGAGAGGATGCCCTGGTACAAGGGGCCAACGCTCCTTGAGGCCCTGGACACGTTCGAGATACCGCCCAAGCCGGTGGATAAGCCGCTGAGGATACCCATCCAAGATGTATTCACCATCACGGGCGTCGGCACCGTGCCGGTCGGGCGTGTCGAGACCGGCAAGCTGAAGGTAGGCGATATAGTGGTCTTCATGCCGCCGAACAAGAAGGGCGAGGTGAAGTCCATAGAGATGCACCACCAGAGGATATCGGAGGCCCTCCCGGGCGATAACATAGGCTTCAACGTGCGTGGCGTGTCCCGCAAGGACATAAGGCGTGGCGACGTGGCCGGCCACCCGGATAACCCGCCCACCGTCGTGCAGGAGTTCATAGGCCGTATAATCGTGATATACCACCCGACCTCCATAGCGGCCGGCTACACGCCCGTCATGCACGCCCACACCGCCCACGTGGCCTGCAGGTTCGCCGAGCTCCTCCAGAAGATTGACCCGAGGACCGGCGAGGTCGTCGAGGACCACCCGAGCTTCCTGAAGATGGGCGATGGCGCTGTCGTGCGCTTCCAGCCCCTCAGGCCCGTGGTGCTCGAGGAGTACAAGACCATCCCGGAGCTCGGTCGCTTCGCCATAAGGGACATGGGCCAGACCATCGCCGCAGGCATAGTCCAGGAGATTACACAACGGTGGACGCCGAGCGCTTGAGCAAGGGCCCGAGGAGCCGGGAACGCTTAACGCTGATTTATAGGAAGGGAACCAGCGCTATTT
>CAYUYX010000181.1:0-2268 GCA_964449495.1 uncultured Candidatus Bathyarchaeia archaeon | reverse complement strand
GGGGGAGAAGCCTACATGGCCATAAAGTTCAGGGAGATACTCTTCCACCCCCTGGTGCGCAAGCACAGGCCTAAGATAATCGTGGGAGGTCCCGGTGCATGGCAGCTCGAGGTCTTCGAGGACGTGAGGCGCCGCTACGGCATAGATTGCGTCGTCGTGGGCGAGGCAGAAGAGATAGTCGGCCCCCTCTTCGAGAAGGCCGTGAAGGGCGAGGACCTGCCCGAGGTCGTCCACGGTACGGTAACGCCCCCCGAGAAGGTGCCGAACATAAGGCGCCCAACCGTGTGCGGCATCGTGGAGATAGCCCGGGGCTGCGGGCGTGGGTGCGATTTCTGCGAGCCCACCCTGGCCAAGCTGAGGAGCTTCCCAATAGATAAGATAGTCAGGGACGTGGAGGTCAACGTGAGGGCCGGGAGGCAGCCCATCCTCCACGCCGAGGACGTGCTCAGGTATGGCGCAAAGCGCCTCGTGCCGGAGAAGGAGAAGGTCCTGAGGCTTCTGAGGGCCGTGAGGGCCGTTGAGGGCGTGGAGCACGTGGGCATGTCCCACTTCGCCCTGAGCTCCGTGGCCGCTGCGCCGGACCTCGTGGAGGAGATGACGCCCCTCCTGGGGGCGGACGAGAAGCGCTGGGCCAGCGGGCAGACGGGCGTGGAGACCGGGAGCCCCCGCATGATAGAGAAGCACATGCGTGGGAAGGTGAAGCCCTTCAGGCCGGAGGAATGGCCTGACGTGGTCGTCAGGGCCTTCGAGATACTCAGGGAGAACTGCTGGGTCCCCTGCGCCACCCTCATCATAGGCCTGCCGGGCGAGACGGAAGAGGATGTGGCCCTCACGATAGACCTCGTGGAGCGCCTCAGGCCGTTCAAGAGCCTCATAGTCCCCCTGTTCTTCGTGTCGATGGGCGCCCTCAGGAGGAAGGGCCACAGGAGCATGGCGCTTGAGGACCTGAGCGTGAGGCGCTCCGAGCTCTTCCTCAAGGCCTGGGAGCACAACCTCCTCTGGGCCCCCACGCTCATGAGGGAGTACTTCCGCAACACCATGACAAATCGCCTCGCTGCTTTTGGCATGATGTTCGTGCTGAGCTACGGCGTGAGGGCGGCTCTAAACGCCATCGAGATGTGCGCCAACGACTACGACTTCGACCTCCTGGCCCTTAGGCGTGATTTGCTGGAGGGGCGCACGTCCATAACGCCGAGGAGCCTGAAGCCCTTCAAGTGGCTTCTGAAGGCCATAAAGGCCGTGAAGGGGTGAGGGCTTTCTGGCGGAGAAGGCGCCCGTCGTAGTGGAGGTGCTCATAGAATCCCTTGAGGCTGAGGAGGACAGAGCCCTCGTGGCCCTCGTCGAGCGCATCGCCTCCCAATACGAGGGCGTGGAGGTCCGCATCTTCACCTGGTCGGGCCCCCACGAGTACCCATTCTCCATAGGCATCTTAGATGCCTACAAGATGCACGCTTGCCCGGCCGTGGTAGTAAATGGTTTTCTCGTGGCGGTCGGGGAGGAGCCGGGCGAGGACGAGCTGAGGGCGGCCATAGAGAAGGCCCTGAGGACGGGCGAGTTCAGGGTTAGCCGTTGTGTTTAAAGGCCGAGGGCCCTTGCAATCCTACGTCCGAGCCTCCTACGGGCCTTCGAGACCCTCTCTCGGCTCTCGATGAGGGAAGTGCATTCCGAAAGCCTTGCTTTCCCACGTAAAACATCTATTGCAAATGAATAGCACGTCCCACGGCCGCATTTGCCACAGTTCTCCCCGGGCAGGACATCGAGCACATCCTTCCAACTGAGGCTCAGGGCCTTCCTAAGCTCTTCCTCATCGGGCGGGCCGTAGCGCAAGAGCTCCGCATAGGCCTCATTTACCATCTTGACCACCTCGTCCAGGACCTGCCTCGCCGCCTCCTCCGTCCACGCCCTGTTGAGGCTCACACGCCCATCGGGGTAGAAGGTTATCAGGCGCCCGCCCTCCCTGATGGTCAGCACCTTCTCGCCCGGGATGTAGGAGGCCCTCCCGATGTTCATCAGGAACAGGACGGGCAGCACGTCGCCCAGCTCCGCATCGAGCCTGGCGACGACGCCCCTGCACGGCACGAGGGGGTTCTCCTCGAAGCCCAATATCTCGTAGCCCCTCACGAGCTTCCTGCGCTCTTCCTCACGCTCCATCAGGGCGAGGATATCGATCTCATCTCTCAAGGCCCATCTTCCTCCTGCAATCGAAGCAGTACTCAGCGCCCTCCACGTTCGTCCAGAATATCTTCCCACAGCCCTTGCACCTCACCT
>CAYUYX010000180.1:0-2282 GCA_964449495.1 uncultured Candidatus Bathyarchaeia archaeon | reverse complement strand
TGGAGCTACCGCCCTGGAGGAGGCCTCAGCTGAAGAACGTGCTGAAGAAGACGATCGTCAGGTTAAGGGAGTTCTTGCTCAAGGGGACCCCTCTCGTGCTCCTGGGCGTGCTGGTCGTGAACCTGCTTTACTACACGGGCCTAATAGACGCCTTGGCCGGGCTGTTGGAGCCTGTGGTCTCGGGCCTCTTCAACCTGCCCGGCCACGTAGTAGCCTCCCTGGTGATAGGCGTGCTGAGGAAGGACGTGGCGGTGGGGGTGTTGAGGGCCGTGGCCCCCAGCATGACGGCCCTCCAAATGCTGACGGCGGTAGCTGTGGTGACGCTCTACTTCCCCTGCGTGGGCTCCCTGGTCGTAACGCTCAAGGAACTGGGCCCGAAGCGCACCCTCCTCATGATAGTTATCATGACCATAATCACGATCGTGGTGGGCGGCCTCGTTGGTCTTTCATCAAGGCTCCCCTTAGGCTGAGCTCGCCCCCTCTAATCCCCCGCCTATGAGGCGCGGAGGCCGCTCCTCATCACGAGCCTTATGTGCTACTGCCCGTAACTCACGGTAAATTTTCACTCAAGTCCCCCTCCGCTAACGAGCCATATGGCATTAGTGCTTAAGAGCAAGTGAAATCGCCATAGATGATTGGTGATAGTGATGGCATCATTACCAACGCCGCCGGAGCCAACTGCAATAAAGCAGCAGATGTTATGGCTGCTACGGAGGTATGGCTCTACTAATAATATAGATTGGAGGCCGCTCATCGTCTGGTACGGGAACGCTCTTCCAAGTTACCTCTGGTCAAAAAGTGGATGGGGCCGCGTGCTCCGTGCGCACGGCATAAAATGGCAGAAGTCCTTGAGAATTCTTTCCCTACACACGCACGATATGGTTCAGTGGCTTGAAGGGAAAATGACCTGGGAACACTTGGTAGCAAATATCAGGTCGTCTATTCGGAGATATCTTCCCATAGGCTTGTTTCTATAAAGAGGTTGAATAACGACAAAAATGATAGAAGGATGGCCGCATATCGCGGTTTCATTTCACTTGAGCATCGGCATCTTTATCCCGTGCTTCTTGGCCATCTCTATGGCCTTCTCGTATCCGGCATCGGCGTGCCTCACTATGGCCAGCCCAGGGTCGGTCGTGAGGACACGTTCTAAGCGCTTCTCCGCCTCCTTCGTCCCGTCGGCCACGAGGCACATGCCGGCGTGGATGCTGTAGCCTATGCCAACTCCTCCCCCGTGGTGGACGGCCACCCAGGTTGCGCCCGCAACGGCGTTCAGGAGGGCGTTCAGTATGGGCCAATCGGCTATGGCGTCCGAGCCATCACGCATCCCCTCCGTCTCACGCCTCGGCGAGGCCACGGAGCCCCCGTCGAGGTGATCCCGCCCAATCCATATCGGGCCCGAGAGCTCGCCGGAGCGCACCATATCGTTGATTATCTTGCCGAAGCGAACTCTCTCGCCGAAGCCGAGCCAGCAGACCCTGGCCGGGAGGCCCTGGAACTTCACGAACTCCCTGGCCTTCCTTATCCAGCGGCAGAGCTCCACGTTGTAGGAGAACACGTCCAGGATGACATCATCTAGCTTGTAGATGTCCTCCGGGTCGCCCACCAGGCTGGTCCACCTGAAGGGGCCACGGCCCTCGCAGAACATGGGCCTTATGTAGGCCTGGACGAAGCCGGGGAACTCGAAGGCGCTCTCCAGGCCGGCCTCGTAGGCCCTCTGGCGTATGTTGTTCCCGTACTCGAACGTAACGGCCCCCTTCCTCTTCATGAGCACCATCGCCTTCACGTGCTCTTTCATGCTCTTGTATGCGAGGTCGAGGTACTTCTTCGGGTCGTCCTCCCTCAGCTCGTCCGCCTCCTCACGGCTTAGGCCAGCGGGGTAATAGCCCCTCAGCGGGTCGTGGGCGGCCGTCTGGTCGGTCAGCACATCAGGCACTATGCCGCGCCTGTAGAGCTCGGGCAGCACCTCGGCTGCGTTGCCCAATAGGCCTATGCTATAGGGCTCCTTCTCGTCGAGGGCGCATTCAACGGCGCCTACGGCGTCATCCAAATCGTCCGTGCGCTCCTGCAGGTAGCCGTGCCTTATCCTGCGCTCCACGGCCTCCTCCCGCACCTCCACGACGAGCGCAACGCCCTCGTTCATCGTTACGGCCAGGGGCTGAGCGCCGCCCATCTCGCCTAAGCCAGCCGTGAGGACGAAACGGCCCCTGAGCGTTCCCCCGAAGTGCTTCTTGGCCACGGCCGCAAGCGTCTCGTAGGTGCCCTGGAGGATGCCCTGCGTG
>CAYUYX010000179.1:896-2286 GCA_964449495.1 uncultured Candidatus Bathyarchaeia archaeon | reverse complement strand
ATACGATTACGTGGCCCTCAGGGACCTCAGGCAGAGGCCCGAGGTGCTCGAGCGCTTCGGCATCGACCCGGGCGTGGTGGAGCGCATAGAGCCGATATCCATGATAGAACTTGAGGGCTTCGGCGATTACCCGGCCATCGAGCTGGTGGAGCAGATGGGCGCCACGGACCAGCACGACCCGAAGGTGGAGGAGGCCACGAAGATAATCTACAAGCGGGAGTTCCACGAGGGCGTCCTCAAGCCAATCTGCGGCGAGTACGCCGGCAAGCTCGTAAGGGAGGTGAAGGCCAAGCTCATCGAGGACTTCAAGGCCAGGGGCATAGCGGACTCCATGTGGGAGCTCCCGGCCCGTGTCGTCTGCCGCTGCGGGACGAGGTGCCGGGTGAAGCTCCTCCGGGACCAGTGGTTCCTCCACTACTCCGACCCGGAGTGGAAGCGCAGGGCGAAGGAGTGCTTGGCGAGGATGCGCATATACCCGGAGGGGGCCCGGGCCTGGTTCCTCGAGGTCGTGGATTGGTACCTCGATTGGCCGTGCGCCCGCAAGCTCGGCCTCGGGACGCCCCTGCCCTGGGACCCGGAGTGGCTCGTGGAGACGCTCAGCGACTCCACCATCTACATGGCCTTCTACACGCTCATGAGGGCCATAAGGGAGCACTCCATAAGGCCCGAGCAGCTCACGGACGAGGTGTTCGATTACGTGCTCCTCGGCAGAGGCGACCCAGGCGAAGTAGCGGCCCGCTCGGGCCTGGACAGGGCCGTGTTAGAGGAGATGAGGCAGGAGTTCCTCTACTGGTACCCCGTCGATTTGCGCAACTCGGCCAAGGAGCTCGTCCCCAACCACCTCACGTTCTTCATCTTCCACCACGTGGCCCTCTGGCCGCCGGAGCTCTGGCCAAAGGCCATAGGCGTGAACGGCATGGTGATGATTGAGGGCGTCCCGATGTCGAAGAGGAAGGGCAATTTCGTGGCCCTAATGGACGCCATCGAGGAGTACGGGGCCGATGCCACGAGATGCGCTCTCCTCCTCGGCGCAGAGGGGATGGATGACCCGGATTGGAGGCCGGAGAACGTCAAGGCCGTGAAGGAGAGCCTCGAGGCCTTCTACAACCTGGCGAGAGAGCTCCTGGAGGCAGATGGAGAGGATTTCGGCCTCCCCGAGCGCTGGCTGATGAGCGTGCTCCAGGCCCGCATGAGGGCGGTGGCGGACGCCATGGAGGAGCTCAGGACGAGGACGGCCCTCGCAACAGCCCTCTACGGGGTATGGAACGACGTGCGCTGGTACCTGCGCAGGCGGCCGAGGCCCAACCGGCGGGTGGCGAGGGAGCTCTTGAGCGCCTGGGTGCGTCTGCTCGCCCCCTTCGCCCCCCACGTATGCGAGGAGGTATGGGAG
>CAYUYX010000179.1:0-886 GCA_964449495.1 uncultured Candidatus Bathyarchaeia archaeon | reverse complement strand
CCTGATGGACGTGCTCGAGGATACGAACGAGATAATGAAGGTCCTGAAGAAGAGGCCGAGGAGGATATGCTACTACGTGGCATCTTCGTGGAAGTGGCACGTCTACCTCACGGCCCTCGACATGGCGAAGGAGGGGCGCCTGGAGCTCGGGGGGCTCATGAGGAAGCTCATGACCGAGCCGGAGATGAGGAAGAGGGCGAGGGAGGTGGCGGAGCTCGCAAGACAGGTCGTGGAGGACGTGAGGGGCATCTCCGTCGAGGAGAGGGAGCGCAGGGCACAGCTCGGCGTGTTCGACGAGCTCGGCGTGCTCGAGGAGGCGGCCGATTTCTTGGCCAGGGAACTCAGGGCCGGGGAAGTGCTCGTCTTCTCGGAGGATGACCCCGAGCGCTATGACCCAGCCGGGAGGGCCAGGCTGGCCAGGCCCTATAGGCCAGCCATCTACGTCGAGTGAGCCCTCGCCTCCCTGAGCCATGCATCCCCTGCTTTCCTCAGGCCCAAGCGCTTCTTCACATCTTCTAACTCCCTCCTCAGGCTGGCGAGGTAATCGGGCTCGGCGTAGAGGACGATTCCTTCTGTGAGGGCGTCTAAGGCCGTCATCCTCCCGTGCTCCAGCATCTCCTCGAACTCCTCCGGCGTGTAGGCATGGGGCTCGACGGGCACGCCCATCACGAGGGCGTGGAAGAGGTCCCAGCGAGCCCCGTAGGTGGGCGGGAGGCCCTCCGCCACGATGAGGAGGTCAGCATCGCTCCCTGGCCGCCAGTCCCCCCTGGCGAAGCTGCCGTACAGTATGACGAGCTTCACCGCATATCTATTGGCCAGGTCCTCCGCATAGGCCCTCAGGGCCCCAATAAGCGCTTCACGAAAGAGAGCACGTTCCTCGCAGCCC
>CAYUYX010000178.1:0-2292 GCA_964449495.1 uncultured Candidatus Bathyarchaeia archaeon | reverse complement strand
CATCAGCCTGGCGGAGCGGGCCACCAAATCGGGGAAGCGCCCCCCCTGGACGGGGCCGACCCAGAGGATATCATCCCGCTTCCTCACCTCCCAGAGGCGCTTCCCCCTCTCCGCCGTCTCGAGAACCGTCTTGAGCGCCTCCTCCCGCGAGGCCGCCCAGCCGGTGGGGACATCGAGGATGACGGCTATGTCCGAGCCTATGGCCTCCTGATAGGCCACGACCTCGTCCGGGCCAATCCCCACGCGGCCGTAGACGAGGAGCTGGTAGGCCCCGGAATCCGTCGCAACCACCCCGTCGAAGCCGAGGAGCCTGTGGACCCCGAGCTCGGGCGCCCTTGGCCCGTAGTGCCTCATCAGTATGTACGCGTTCGTCATGATGGCCTCGAAGCCGAAGAGCTCCCTCAGCTCCCTCGGGCTCACGAGCTGTACGGCGGGGTTCACGACGGGAAGGAGGGCAGGCGTCCTGAAGCGCCCGCTCCTCGTCTCGACCACACCGAGGCGGCCCAGGAGGTCTTCCTGCTTCACCTCGAAGCACATCCGAAACGCCCTTGACACGTGGCATCGGGGGGTGAATTTAAGGTTTTTAAGGACATCCTCGGCGGGAGGTGAAGGCTTATCACCTACGGCGGCCAGGTGCCCGTGCGGTGCCGGGGCTTTGGTCTGCCTCATAAGGCTCCTGGAGAGGCCGAGGATGGAGGAGCCCATCCTGGTGGAGGGCCTTCCGGGGATAGGCTTCGTGGCCAACATAGCGGCCAGGCACATTATAAATGAGCTCGGGGGGCGTAGGTTCGCTATTATAAAATCCTCGTCCTTCCAGGACCTCGCCATGACGGTGGAGGGAGGGAGCGTGAGGGGCCCCATAAACGAGCTCTACGCCTGCGCAGACCGCCTCGTGGTTCTCTACGGGAACACCCAGGCCAACGACAACGTGGGGCAGTACGAGCTCTGCTGGAGGGTCCTCGAGCTCCTCAGGAAGATGGGCTGCGAGCTCGTCATCACGATGGGCGGTTACAAGCGCGAGAGGGTGCCGAGCAAGCCGAGGGTCTTCTGTGCGGCGACCGACGAGGGGCTCCTCGAGGAGGCGAGGGAGCACTGCGATGGCGTGATATTGGGCAACATCTACGGGGCCGCTGGCCTCCTCCTCGGGCTCGGGAAGCTCATGGGGATGAGGGGCGTGTGCTTCTTAGCCGAGACCCTCGGCATCTACCCCGACCCGAGGGCCGCATCGGAGGTGCTGAAGGCCGTATCGGCGTTCCTCGACATGGAGATAGACCTCTCGAAGCTCGAGCAGGCCGCTGCGGTGGCAGAGGAAATGTGGAGGAGCCTCAGGCCAGCTGAGGAGGCGAGGCCGCCACGGAGGAGGGGCGAGGAGATAGTCTGAGGGCCCGTCTTCAGCTCTCCGATGCCTTCTCCTCCACGAACCTCCTGAATATGGCTTTCACCCTATCGGTGGCCGGGCCAGGAGGCCCCTCGACGCCCTCCTTCGTTACCCTTATGCGCCCCATGACGAGTATTATGCCCTTGTCCTCCACAAGCCTCACGTGCTCCTCCCCGAAGACAGAGGCTATCCTATCGGCCAGGCCCCTTATATCGAATGGCTTCTCGGCCGAGCTTATCTCCACTATCACGGAGCCGTTCAGGAAGAGCTTTGGCACAGCGGCGCCCTCCCCCTCGACCTCCGCATCCCACAGGCACACGCTGAGCGTGTCCGGGTGAAAGCCGACCAGCCGGCCCGTTATCCTCCGGCCATCTGCTGTCCTTATGGATACCCTGCTGTCCAAGAGGGATGTGAGCTCCGATATGAACCTCCTCTCCGCCACTGACACGCCCACCACCACCGCCTAATAGCCCTGGCTACACGGCTTTTTTATAAGGGGGGTAAAAGCCTTTTTCAGCTTCAGCGTGAAAGCGCCCCCGCTATGAGGAGGCCGTTAAAGGAGCTGGCGATGAGGTATTTCAGGAGGCTCGGCTACGCCATAGAGGTGGATGTGGAGCTCGATGACCCGACCGGGAGAAGCCACAGGGTGGACATGCTCGTCAGGAGGGGCGATGATGTGAGGCCCGTGTGGGTGAAGGATTGGCGGAGGACGGTGGGCGTGAACGTCGTGATAAGCGTGGACACGGAGGCGGAGGAGCTCGGGCTCGAGAGGCCCATCCTCGTCGGGACGAGGTTCAGCGAGAGAGCCCGCTCTTATGCGAGCAGGAGGGGGATAACGCTCCTCACCCCGAGCGACCTCTATGAGGTCTGAGGGGGGAAGAACTCCTCCAACCGCCCATCCTCCTCCAACATGC
>CAYUYX010000177.1:0-2342 GCA_964449495.1 uncultured Candidatus Bathyarchaeia archaeon | reverse complement strand
GCTCGTCGTCTCGTGGCTCGTCGGGCCCGGGGGCTTGTCCAGGTTCACCACGCCCAGGCGCAGGTACTCGTCGATTGGCCTATCCCTCGGCCTCCAGCCGTACCTCGGGTCCGTCTCGTCCTCGGCCCTCACCAGCCAGCTCCTCCTGATGGCCCACGGCGGCCTGAGCTCCATGACCACCGGGGCTAAGCCCGGGCGGGTTATTAACATGCGCCCACCCATGCCCATCGCCGGGCACAACAGGCGTAATTCCCCCATCAACATGGCCTCCCGCACGAGCTCCTGGCCCCTTCTGGCCGGAGGACTCAGGCTCTCTTCATCGGGTGATTACCCACCAAACGGGACACTTATATACCTCCAGTTGTCTATCCTATCCCGTCCCCTCCGCCTCAGCCCCTATATACGTCCGCTCTCACGCGTAACCCGGTAAGGCGCCTGGGCAAGCTGGGGGGCGGTGGGGCCTCTTGCCGCTGACATCCCTCTGGCTGCGGTTCCCGGTGGATAGGCCGGTCGTGTTCCAGAGCTTCTCCGGCTTCGCAAGC
Source organism: uncultured Candidatus Bathyarchaeia archaeon (assembly GCA_964449495.1). Lineage (GTDB taxonomy): Archaea > Thermoproteota > Bathyarchaeia > EX4484-135 > EX4484-135 > EX4484-135. The sequence continues at coordinate 1,800 of CAYUYX010000177.1, read as the reverse complement.
CGGGGCATTTTCTTCGAGATGCTGAAGGGCTACGATAGCGATATGGCCTACCTCCTCCACTCGAGCGGCGGCCTGGCCCCCTACAGCACGACGCCCATCCTGGCCGATGACGGGCGGGGGCTCAGGATAGTATACCGCTCCCTCCCCGCCTGCGTGGCCAACCTGAGGATATGCCTGCTGGAGCACGAGCTATCCAAGGCCTTCCTGGAGCTGCTCATCTCGGATTGCCCGAGGATAAGGCTATTGGACCAGGATGTCCCCCTCACCGGCATATCCGTGGATGTGGTGGGCTTCCCGGACCTCCTCAAGGAGGCCAGGCCCGTGAGGCGCTTCGCCGTGCGCTTCAAGACGCCCTGCTTCTTCAGGAGGACGCCCATAACGGCCTTCCTCGCCTTCCCATCAACGCTCAGGCTCCCGCCCCCGCTGTCCGTGAAGCGCTTCTACCCCCTGCCCGAGCCCGTCCTCATGTTCAGGCAGCTCGTGAGGCTCTGGAGGGCCTTCTCCACGAAGCCCTTTGATTACATCCGCTTCCTCGGCTGGGTGGAGGCCGGCGGGGTGGCCATCTCGGGCTTCCCCAAGGGCCTCAGGACCATCCGGGTCTACGAGCACCCCGACTCGAACAAATGGGCCGTGGGCTTCGTGGGCACCGCCTACTTCAACTTGCCAGAGGACCTCTACTCGAGACGTTACGCCCGCATAGTAGATGCCCTCCTGAGGTTCGCCGAGTACTCCAACGTGGGCGGCAACCGCACAGCGGGCTTCGGCGTCGTGGACTACCGGCCCGTGGAGTACGAGGAGTAGGAGGGCATAAAGGGGCGTAATTCCTCCATTAATATGGCCTCCCGCACGAGCTCCTGGCCCCTCACGGCCGGAGGGCCTGAAATCTCCTTATCGAGTATCAACCCACTAATGGGATATTTATATACCCTCAGTTGTTTATCCTATTCTGCTTCCTCTGGCCCAGAGGGCTCCATTTCTGCTGCGGGGGAGATACATTCTACTGGGACAGGTTGGGGTCTCCCGCATAGGAGGTACCGAAAAACATATATGGGGCTGAGGAAGCAGGACAAGCGGGCCCAAGAAAAGGGTCGGAATCCCATCAGGGGAATTGAAAGTATAATAGAGGTTTATACATATGCCCCTCTTATGGGGGCAGAATCCCATCAGGGGAATTGAAAGCACAATCCAGAAGAAAGTATGGGCTAAGATGATGGCTAAGAATCCCATCAGGGGAATTGAAAGCCTCTGTCGGCGGGTTATAGAGCAGTAAGGCCCACGGGAATCCCATCAGGGGAATTGAAAGCTTATCCATGAACACCTCACGGGCCATGTCTCTCCCTGAATCCCATCAGGGGAATTGAAAGTTCGGCTCAAACCGAATGCGCTCTATCTTAGCGTAATCACAGAATCCCATCAGGGGAATTGAAAGAGCCACCATCGGGCATGAGCTTAGATGTCTTATCGAGAGCTGAATCCCATCAGGGGAATTGAAAGTGGTGCGGAGATTGCCCAGCCAGAGAGGATTGCCTCAAGGGCAAGGAATCCCATCAGGGGAATTGAAAGTTCCTGGACGAGGGGGTAAGACAGAGGGCTATGCCTTTGAATCCCATCAGGGGAATTGAAAGCAGTAGTCAGCGAAGCGGATTTCACCGTTGTCCTGTTGAATCCCATCAGGGGAATTGAAAGCACGGCTAAGCCTCCTCAAAATGGCTATGCTCACCATCGAATCCCATCAGGGGAATTGAAAGTTGGTAGCTCCAGAACCTCGTTTATCTTCCGCTCGATGAATCCCATCAGGGG
>CAYUYX010000176.1:0-2351 GCA_964449495.1 uncultured Candidatus Bathyarchaeia archaeon | reverse complement strand
GAGCACTCTTGGATGGCCAGGACCGTGACGGCCAGCTTGTCCGCCGTCCCCATGTCTATCCTGTTGAGCTTCCGGTACGTCGGGACCGTCGGCATCTGGATGACGGACGGTATGAAGAGCATGGGGAGGCCAGCTTCTCTGGCGAGCCTGACGAATTCCGCTATGCCCTCTAAGACGGGGATGCCCTTGTCCCAGGGCTTCCTGAGGATTAGGAGGAAGAGGTCCTCCTCCGTCAGCTCGTGCACCCACTTGAGCGGGAGGCCGTAGCCGGAGGGGCCGATTATCACATCCGCCTCAGCCCTCTCGAGGAGCCGGAGAAGCCAGCCCGGGTCCTCGGCTATCACCGCGCTCGGGACATCCTCGTCCAGGAAGACACGCCCATCCTCGAGGCCGAAGACGCTGAAGCTCCTCGTGCCCGGGTCTATGCCTACGCTCCTCACCACGGGCCCTCACCCCGGGCCAGGGGGCGCCCCACCGCTTAAGAAGGAGGGAGGACGAGGAAGCCCTGAGGAGAGCGGCGATTGACGGAGAAGGCCGTCGAGGGCTTCATGCTGGGGCTCGTGTCCGGCGCCGTGTTCGAGGTGAAGGGCCTCATCCACCCCCCGGGCATGGTGGTAGCGTACCCCAGGTACGTGCCAGCCGGGGATGGCAAGCTCGTGAAGGTGTATCCCTGGGCAGAGCGCTTCCGGCTCCTCAAAGGCCCCTTCAGGGCCTACGTCCGCCTCGACCCCGTTTTGGGAGATGAGTACTGCGAGGTCCCCTGGCGGGATGTGGCTCGCTTGTTCGACCCCGTGAGGGCCCTCGGGGAACTCAGGGAGCGGTGCGCTCTCGACCCCGTCGAGGCGGATGCGGTGGAATTGGCCGAGCTCCTCAAGGAAGAGGCCGGGATACCCTGGCGAGCGCTCGGGCTCACGGGCTCCATCATGCTCGGCCTCCACGGACAGGGCTCGGATGTGGACCTGGTGGTCTACGGGCGAGAAGAGGCCAGGAAGGCCCATGAGGCCCTGAAATGCCTTATGTCCTCCGGGGCGCTGAGGCCCTACGGCTTGGAGGAGCTGAGGAGGCTCCACGCCCTCAGGAGCACCGATACGCCCATGGACTTCGAGACGTTCGCCAGGGTGGAGCGCAGGAAGGTCATCCAGGGCCTCTTCCGGGGCCGGGAGTACTTCATGCGGTTCGTGGTCTCGAGGGAGCCGGAGTCCTATGGGGCCGTGCGTTTCTCAAGGGCCGGGCGAGCTACCATAAGGGCCACGGTGGTTAGCGATGAGGAAGCCATATTCACCCCCTGCTCGTATGGGATAACCGATGTGGAGGTGCTCGAGGGGCCAGAGCTCGAACCTATAAGGGCCATCTGCTCCTTCAGAGGGCGCTTCTGCGAGCATGCGAGACCGGGCGAGCGGGTCGTGGCCAAGGGGAAGCTCGAGCTCGTGGTTGAGCCCGGGCGGGGGACCTGGTATAGGCTCGTGGTGGGGAACGAGCCCGGGGACTTCTTCGTGCCTGTCCTAAGGGACGCCTCCTCCCCTCGCTGAGCCCTCTCTCGGGAGCCACATCCGCTTCTTACGCACAAACTCCCGTGAGGCCTTAGAGGCAAGCTCCCTCAGGCGCTCTGAGGCCTTGATGAAGATGCCCTCTATCAGGGCGCTCAGCGCAAGGGGGTTGGCCGCCTCCACCATGCGCACGAGCTCGGCGTACGTGTAGCCAAGGGGCTCGATACGTGGCCCCGCTTCCTCCAAGAGAAGGCCTATCCTCCCCGGCACGGGCAAATCTTTGAGGGAATCGCTTACCACGAGGACATCGATATCGCTCCACTCGCCTGCCTGACCACGGGCCGTAGAGCCAAATAAGATAAGCCCCTCGACCTCGCCTATCCGGGCCTCTATACGCCTCAAGAACTCCCTCAATCGGTTAGCCCAAGCTCCCTCAGCTTCTCCTCCGCCCATCTCAATATCGCCTCCGCACGGCCCACGGCCCTGTCGGCCGTTTCCTCATCATAATACATGGCCGGATATCCGCTCTCGAAGGCATTAGGGTACCTGGACGGTATGTAATGCCTATCGAGCTCCCTTGCGCTCGGCAGAAGCGCTCGGGCATCTCCATAGACATCGGATAGTCCTTCTAAGAGCTCAACGAGGCTATGGCCCCAGGCCTCCCTCCTGAGGCCGTGAAAAAGGGCCTTGAGGGCCTTCCCAGCCGCCTGCTGTGCTTGAAAACACGCCCATTCGAAATTGCCGGCAGAAGAGCTATCCTTAGCCGCCTTAAGGTCCCTCCTCGCCTGTGCGAGCCATCTCCTGGCCTCCTCTAACCTCTCCAAGCCCCCTCGGAGCCCAGTGCGGTATGCGCTTGCTTTAAGG
>CAYUYX010000175.1:0-2352 GCA_964449495.1 uncultured Candidatus Bathyarchaeia archaeon | reverse complement strand
TCAGGCGGCGGGCTGCAGACCCGCTTACCCGGGTTCGAATCCCGGCCCCGGCTCCAAGAGGAGGGCTCGAGTCACTCACGCGCATCTCTCCGGACGGGAAGCGCTTGTCTTTAAGAGCCTCGCCTGCTCAGGAAGGGCATGCTTGCGGCGTTGCTCAGGGGACCACGTAGCATTTCCGTCGAGGAGGTCCCGGACCCCCGCCCCCCTCCCGGCTGGGCCCGGCTGGCCGTCTGCGTGGTAGGCATCTGCGGGACAGACAAGGCCATGTACACGGGCGCCTACCGGCCTGGGAGGCTCCCCATAATCCCGGGCCACGAGGTCTCCGGCGTGGTAGACGAGGTCGGCGAGGGCGTCGAGCCCGGTTTGGTGGGCAAGCCCGCCACGGCGGAGATAAACATAACGTGCGGGCGATGCTGGTTCTGCACCCACGGGCTGAGGGAGCACTGCCCGAGCAGGAGGGCCATAGGCATAAGCGCAGATGGGGGGATGGCCGAGTACCTGCTCGTCCCCGCCGAGAACATCCACGTGATAGAGGGCCTGAGCTTCTCGGAAGCCGCTTTTGCAGAGCCCTTGGCGGCCGTCCTAAAGATGGCCGTGCTCGAGCCCCCGAGGCCCGGCCTCAACGTGGTGGTGCTCGGCATAGGCACGATAGGCCTCCTGGCCATCCAGGTCCTCAGGCGGTTTGCCCCGAGCCTGCTCGTGGCCATCGCCAGGCCCGGCTCCCCGAAGGCGAGATTGGCTAAGGCCCTGGGGGCAGACGAGGTCCTGACGCCCGAGGAGGCCTTTGAGCTCGCCAGGAGGGAGACGCCGGAGGGCCAGGGCTTCGATTACGTCGTGGAGGCCACCGGAAGCCCAGAGGGCCTCGATATGGCCGTCGAGCTCGCAAGGCCGAGGGGCGTGGTAATGGCCAAATCCACCCACGGGCGCCCCTCAAGCCTGAACGCCACGTTAGCCGTCGTGAAGGAGCTCAGGATAGTGGGCAGCAGGTGCGGCCCCTTCGAGCCAGCCCTAAGGCTCCTGAGGGAGAAGGGCGTGCGGGTGAGAGAGCTCGTAACGGCCACCTTCGGGCTTGAAGAAGCGAGGGATGCCCTCGAGGCCTCCCTGCGCAGAGAGCACGTTAAGGTCCAGGTCGTCGTGCGGGAGCGCCTTTAAGCATGGAGTACGATGAGGCCCAGGGAATGGCGGAGGTACCACGGGCCCCCTCGGGCCAGGGGGCCCCGGCCTGTGGGCCGGGCGGGTGGCCGGAGATAACGGTAGCCGTGATGACGCTCAACAGGGAGTGGATAATAGGGCTCGTCCTCGAGAGCCTCCTCTCCCAGGACTACCCCAGGGACAAGCTGCACGTCCTCGTCCTCGACGCCGGGAGCACGGACAAGACGGTCGAGGTGGCCCGTGAGATATTGGCGCGGGCTGGCGTGAGCCACGAGGTGCTCGTCCGCAAGTGCAGCATACCCGAGGGGCGGAACGTATGCATGGAGATGGCCAGGGGGGCCGTCCTCGTCTTCTGGGATAGCGATGTGTTGGCCCTCGGGGAGCACGTCCTCAAGGACGTGGTGGAGCCCGTCGCCGGGGGAAAGGCCGATGTCCTTTCGGCTGGGCTGAAGCGCATCACCTTGAGCTCGAGAGAGCACGTCGAGGAGGCGCTCGCCAGAGAGCTCAGGAGGTTTAGGCCGCCGAGGCACAGTGCCCCCGTCCCGGTACCCGGCTTGAGCATGGCTCTCACGGCCATAGCGAGGCGCGTCATAGAGGCTGGCATCCGCTTCGACCCAGAGCTCACGTGGTACGAGGACTTCGACTTCGCCGTTAGGGCGAGGGAAGCGGGCTTCAGGGTGATGAGGCTCCCCGGCTTCAGAGCCCTCGACGTGAACGTGAGGAAGGAGGCGTTCAGCAACATCTACGCCATCATGCCGCTCCGGGATTACGCACGGGGGCTCCACAAGAAGGCAAGAGCCGAGGCGTACGGCTCATACCTCTCCGTCGGCCTCAAGGAGGTAATCCGCCACCTCAGCCGGAAGCCCGGCCTGCTCTTCTGCATGAGCTATCCGCCCGTCATCCTCCTCGCCGCCCTGGCCGCAGCCTCGATGGGGAACCCTCTCCTCCTGCTCCTCTTCCCGGCTTATCTGCTCCCCCTCGCCTTAGGCCAGGTCCTAAAGAGGGGCCCGAGAGCTGGTCTCGCATCGCTCGTCAAGAGCGTCCTCGTGGGGCCCATCTACGCCTACCTCCTCGTCGCCTACCTCGTCAGGCGCCTGGTGGAAGAGGCCCTCCTCGGGAGACAGGCTTTTTATCCTCCCGGCCGCCGAGGGCCGGGAGCCTGCTTTGAACGAGGAGCGCGGCCAGCGCCTCCTGATAGGC
>CAYUYX010000174.1:0-2401 GCA_964449495.1 uncultured Candidatus Bathyarchaeia archaeon | reverse complement strand
ATGCTGGCCCTCGCCAATTCCGTGGGGGTCGGCCCAAGGCTCCTGGGCCACACCGACGATTTCCTCGTGATGGAGTTCATAGATGGCCCGCACCTCCCGGAGTGGCTCTCCACGGGGCCGAGGCGGAGCGATGTGGTCGTGGTCCTCGGGGCGCTCCTTGAGAAGTGCTGGAGGCTCGATGAGATAGGCCTTGACCACGGCGAGCTCAGCAGGGCTCATTCCCACGTGATAATCCAGCCGAGGGCGGGCGGGCCTCCCGAGCCGAGGCTCGTGGACTTCGAGAGCGCAAGCACGTCGAGGAGGCCAGCTAACGTAACGAGCATCTGTCAATTCCTCTTCGTGGGCGGGATATCCGCTCAGGTAGCCCGCCTCCTCGGGGAAGCCGATAGGAAGGCCATAATAAGCGCCCTCAGGGCGTACAAGAGGAGGAGGGGACGAGAGGAGTTCGAGCGCGTTCTGAGGGCGTGCGGCCTCTCAGATATATAAGGCGAGAGGGCCTATTCTCGCACGGCCATGGAGGCCGCTGGTCCCGGGAGAGATGTCAAGGAGTTCTTGGCCAAGATGATAGCCGGCGATGTGATAATGGCCCGTAGGCCCGGGGAGGCCATGAAGAAGTGGAGGGAACTCTTCCGCGTATCGCAGGTGGAGCTCGCCAGGGAGATGAGCGTCTCGCCCTCGGTGATAAGCGATTACGAGGGCGGGAGGCGTAAGAGCCCCGGCACCCGCTTCGTGAAGCGCTGGGTGATGGCCCTCCTCTCCATAGATGAGGCCAGGGGAGGGAAGCTCATAATGGAGCTCTCAAGGCTCGAGAGGCTCAGGGGAGGCGCTATATTGGACATAAGGGAGTTCCCGAGGCCGATATCCATAAAGGAGTTCTGCGATGCCATAAGAGCCGAGATAGTGGCCTGCCGGGAGGAGGCCGACCGGAGAATATACGGCTACACGCTCATAGACAGCATAAAGGCCATGTACACGCTCTCCGGCTGGGAGTTCCTCCAGATATTCGGGCAGACGAGCGAGAGGGCCCTCATCTTCACGAGGGTGAGGCACGGGCGCTCCCCCATGGTGGCCATAAGGATAAGCATGCTGAAGCCGGGGGCCGTCGTCATGCACGGCGCAAAGCCGGACAAGCTCGCCATGGACCTCGCTGAGCTTGAGAAGATACCCCTCGCCCACATAAGGGGCGTGCGTATCAAGGAGGTCCTCGACGCCTTAGCGGCTCTCTACGCGAGGCTTGCGGGCTTCTCCCCCAGGCAGGGGTGAGGGAGGCGTGGCAAGTGCGCTGGTGGAGGCGGATTTCCTCATCGAGAACTGCCTCCTCGTCCCCATGGACGGCCGGGGGCCGATAGAAAACGCCGCCCTCGCCATTAAAGATGGGAAGGTCGTCTTCGCCGACAGGCCCGGACGAGCCAGGTTCAGGGCCGAGGAGAGAATAGATGCACGTGGGAAAGCCGTTCTCCCCGGCTTCGTGAACGCCCACACGCATGCCCCCATGACGCTCCTCAGGGGCCTGGCTGAGGAGGTCCCGCTTGACGTATGGCTGAAAGAGCATATATGGCCCGTTGAGGCCAGGCTAAGGCCCGAGCACGTCTACTGGGGCTCCCTCCTCGCCTGTCTCGAGATGGCGATGACGGGAACGACCTGCTTCTGCGACATGTACTTCCACGAGGGACGGGTGGCCGAGGCGGTCCTCAAATCGGGCCTTAGGGCCGTGCTTGCGCCGGGGATTTTCGATGTGGCTGGCCCCGAGCAGGGAGAGGCCATGCTGAGAGATGCCCTGAGGGTCTTCGAGCATTATGATGGGGCTGGGGGAGGCCGTGTGAAGGTCGTGTTGGGCCCTCACGCCCCCCACACGTGCAGCCGGGAGCTCTTAGAGCGGGTGAGAGAGGAGGCCGATAGGCTCCGCACGGGCATCCACATCCACCTCGCAGAGACCGAGGCGGAGGTGAGGGCGTGCATTGAGCGCTACGGGATTGGGCCCGTGGAGCTATTGGACGAGCTCGGCCTCCTCGGGCCTAAGACCTCCGCAGCCCACTGCATCCACCTGACCGACGAGGATATCGCCCTCCTCGCCCGGAGAGGTGTCGGCATCGTGCATTGCCCGGTGGCGAACGCCAAGCTGGGCGTGGGGGTGGCAAGGGTGCCCGAGATGCTCAGGGCCGGCCTGGCGGTAGGCCTTGGCACGGACGGGCCGGCCAGCAACAACACGCTCGACATGCTCGAGACCGTGAAGTTCGCCTGCCTCCTCCAGAAGGCCGTCAGGAAGGACCCGACCGTTCTCCCGGCCCGCCGGGCCCTTGAGATGGCCACGATAGGCGGGGCGAGGGCCCTGGGCTTGGGCGGGCAGGTGGGCTCCCTCGCCCCCGGTAAAAAGGCTGACTTCATAATACTTGACCTGAGG
>CAYUYX010000173.1:0-2420 GCA_964449495.1 uncultured Candidatus Bathyarchaeia archaeon | reverse complement strand
CTGTAGAAGCGTTCTACATCGTAATCGCCTATGTAGCCGTAGCCGCCCAGTATCTGGACGGCCTCATCACAGACCTCCACCGCCACCCGGCCGGCGAGCGTCTTGGCCATGCTCGATAGCGCCGGGTCCAAGCGCCCCTCGTCGAGGGCCCAGGCGGCCTTGTACACGAGGAGCCTTGCTGCCTCTATCTTCGTGGCCATTTCTGCGAGCTTGTGGGCTATCGCTTGATGCTGTACGAGAGGGCGCCCGAAGGCCACCCTCTCTCTTGCGTAGCGAAGCGCCCTCTCGAAGGCTCCCTCGGCTATCCCGAGGGCGTGGGCGGCTATCTCAACCCTGCTCTCATCGAGGAAGGCGAGGGCATGGTAAAAGCCCCGGTTGAGCTGGCCAACCACGGCCTCGTCCGGGACCCTCACGTCCGAGTAGGCCACCTCGCCCGTCGAGCTCGCCCTGATGCCCATCTTGTCCCTTATCTTCGTCGCCTCGAGGCCGGGCGTATTCGCCTCCACTACGAAGAGCGTCTGGCCCCGGTAGGGCGGCTCGACCTCGAGGTCCGTCTGGCAGAGCGTTATGTAGAAGCTCGCAAGCGGGGCGTTCGTTATGAGGGTCTTCACGCCGTTTATCACCCACTCCCCGCCATCCCGCACGGCCGTCGTGTCTAAGCGAGCCGATAGGTCGCTCCCCCGGGCCGGCTCCGTAAGGGCTATGGCCGAGAGACCCCTCCCGCCCGCAACGAGGCTCAAATATCGCTCTTTCTGCTCCTCAGAGCCGAAATGCAATATGACATCACAGCCTATATCCGATAGTATGAGGGCTGTCCCGAGCGTCGAATCGGCCCTGCACATCTCCTCGGCCACGATTGCCGCCTCCACGTACCCGTATCCGCCTCCCCCGTATTCTTCTGGGAAGTGGATGCCTATGAAGCCGAGCTCGCAGGCCTTCTTATAGAGTTCCCATGGGAATTCTTCTCGTCTGTCGAGTTCCCTGGCCAGCTCCGGGTCAAACTCCTTCTCACAGAACTCCCGCACAGCCCGGCGGATGTCCTCCTGCTCCTCCGTGAAGGCGAAGCGCAAGCTCCCCCGCCACCTGGAGCACACGCCCGCGCTCGGATAAGGTTGTGGGGTATCCCCGGGATAGGTTAAAAAGGCCCCCGGCTGAAGGGCGGCGGTGTCGGTGTTGGGGGAGGCCGAGGAGACGGCCGAGGGCGAGGTGGAGCTGGTGGTGAAGGTGGGGGGCAAGGAGATAAAGATAGATGAGGAAGTCCTCGGGATACTCCACGAGTACGTGAGGACGGCCATGCCCTTGGACACGCTGGCCCGTAGGCTCGGCCTGAGGAACTGGATGGAGGCCTTCGAGTTCGTGAAGGCGGTCCCGGCCTGGGTGCTCTGGATGCCCCCCGCCTTCTGGAAGGGGCAGAGGGGCTCCTGATGGGCCATCGGGGGGAGGCCGCCCCCGCCTTCCCATGAGGCTTAAATTCGCAAGCCCCGATGGTGCCGCAGGTGGTCCGATTTGGTGGAGGCCGAGATAGAGGACAAGAGGATAACCCTGAAGGAAGCTGTCAAGCTGATACCGGATGGAGCCCACGTTGGCTGGGGCGGCTTCGGCTACCAGAGGCCTCCCATGGCCTTCGCCCACGAGCTCGTGAGGCAGGGGAAGAAGGGCCTGACGATATACACGCAGGGCTCCGAGATAGACATCGACATCTTGGCCGGGGCATACGTGGCTAAGCGCTTCGAGCTGGCCTACTTCGGCATAGAGGGCATAGGGCTTGCGCCCAACCTCCAGAGGAGGATGGCGGAGGGCGCTATCGAGATAGAGGACTACACGAACCTCACGATGGCCATGCGCTTCCTCGGGGGCGCTTTGGGCGTCCCCTTCATGCCCGTGAAGTCCATGTTGGCCACGGACCTCGTGAGGGCCTACAAGTTCAGGGAGAAGAAGTGCTACGTGATGAAGTGCCCCTTCACGGGCGAGCCCGTCTGCCTCGTCCCGTCCATTAGGCCCGACTTCGCCATCATACACGTCCAGAGGGTCGACCCGGAGGGGAACGCCCAGATAGACGGCATAAAGGGCATAGATGCCGAGCTCGCAAGAGCGGCGAAGAAGACCATAATATTGGCGGAGGAGATAATGGATTACGAGGAGACACGCCGGAACCCCGGGGCGACGGTGATACCGAACATATACGTGGCCCACGTGGTAGAATGCCCGTGGGGCTCCTACCCCATGCAGGTGCACGGCTACTACGATTTCGACCTCGAGCACATCCGCATGTACTACCAGATGTGCAAGACGGAGGAGGGCTGGGAGCGCTACAGGGACGAGTACATCCTCGGCGTGGAGGACCACATGGAGTTCCTGAAGAAGATAGGGTTCGATAGGCTATTAAAGCTGAGGGCCACCAGGCCCCTTGGGTACTGAGG
>CAYUYX010000172.1:1335-2432 GCA_964449495.1 uncultured Candidatus Bathyarchaeia archaeon | reverse complement strand
TCTGATGATGAGCTCGGCCCTGGGGGGATGACCGCTCGCCCGGCTCTCTGAGCACCCGTATCTTCTGGCCCGCCTTCGCCCTCATGATGGTTAAGGCCATACATATTAGGACGCCGGGGCATGTGGCGTTCGACGTACGTGCCTGTTAGCGTGTCGGAAGAGCGCTCAAAATCACAAAAACGGGCGCTTTCCCTTAGGGCGTAGCCTGTGGCCGCCCGGTCTCAGCTGGCCATCTCGCACATCTTCTTCAGGAACTCGGCCATCCTGCACGAGTAGCCCCACTCGTTATCGTACCAGGCCAGCACCTTCACGAGGCGGCCCTTCGGCGATGGCATCACCCTCGTCATGGGGCCGTCCACGATGGCGGAGTAGGGGCTCTTCTTGTAATCGCTCGAGACGAGGGGCTCCTCCGTGTAGGCCAGGATGCCCTCGAGGGGCGGCTTCGAGGCGGCCTCCTTGAAGGCCTCGTTCACGTCGTCCTTGCTGACCTCCGTCTTCAGCCAGGCGGTGAAGTCCACGATGGAGACCGTGGGCGTGGGCACCCTAAGGGCTATGCCTGTTACCCTGCCCTGGAGGGGCGTGTAGGTGAGGGCAGCCGCCTCCGCTGCGCCGGTGGTGGTCGGTATGATGTTCCACGTGGCCGCCCTGGCCCGCCTGAAGTCCCTGTGGATGCGGTCGAGGAGGCGCTGGTCGTTGGTAACGGAGTGCACGGTCGTCATGATGGCTGCCTCCACGCCGAAGGCCTCATCGAGCACCTTCATCACGGGCGCAACGCAGTTCGTCGTGCAGCTCGCCAGGCTGAGGACGGTGTGCTTCTCCGGGTCGTAGAGCTGGTCGTTCACGCCCGGAACGATGGTGAGGTCCGCAGCGGTGGCCGGCCTCATGGGGGCGGACACGAGGACCTTCTGCGCCCCGGCCTTCAGGTGCTTCTCAGCCTTCTCACGCTCCCTGAAGATGCCGGTGCACTCCGCCACCACGTAAATCTCCTTCTCCTTCCAGGGGAGCTTCTCCGGGTCGGGCTGGCTAATCATCTCAATCTCGTAGCCCTTCACCTTCATCACGTTGTCCTCGACCTTCACCTCCCAGGGCAGCTTGCC
>CAYUYX010000172.1:0-1325 GCA_964449495.1 uncultured Candidatus Bathyarchaeia archaeon | reverse complement strand
GCGAGGGACTCCGGCGGCGCCAGGTCGTTGATGATGACGAAGTTCACATCGATATCGTGCTCGAGGGCGGCCCTGAAGAGAAGCCTCCCGATGCGGCCGAAGCCGTTTATCGCCACCTTCGGCGCCATTATCCTCCCTCCTCTCAGGCCGGGTGCTTCCCATACGTTATAAGGGTTGTGCCGCCCCAATCCCGCCCTCAGCGGGGTCGGCTCTCACCGCGCTCCGGCGCCATGGGCCCGCCGTGCCCTCGCCCGCAGGATGGCTTTCTCGACGGCGGCCTTCGCCAGGGAAGCGGATACGTGAATGAGGTCTTCCCCTATGAGCGGGTCCTCAACGTGGGAGGCGAGGCACGGGTACGTCTGGACGTAGAGGCCCGCCAGGGAGGGGGCTTTCTCGACCTCTGCGCCCACGAGCCTGCGGGCCATGTAATAGGTCGAGCCACAGGGGCTCCCCCTGAGCACCCTGACAGCCCTTATCACGTCCCCATCGAGTTCTACCTCAAGCCTCGGGGCCCCGAAGCGCTCGGAGAAAACGCCCACCGGGCCATCTCCCCCGGAGAGAGAGCAGAAGGGCCTTGGAAAGGCGAAGATAACGCCGATTTCCTCGAGCTCCTCGGAGAGCTGTTTCTCAAGGCCCCTCGGCAGTGCCCCGTAATCGTCAACGGGCCCTATCACGGCTCGAACGTCCAGGCGCTGGACGAGTTCGGGGAGCAGCAGGAAGGCCCCGGCCTCCTCCGCAAGGAAGAGGAGCAAGTCCGCCTCGTAGGGCCGGGGAAGACGCCTCATGAGCTCGTCCAACAGGGCCTCCTCTTCCCGCTCCTCCGGGATGGGCGGGAGGCCCTTCCTCATCTGGACGGAGTGGACCTCCCAATCCCCGGCCAGGGATGCCACGTGCCTCGCTATCCTCTCGCCGTACCAGCCCTGGAATATGGCCAAGAGCCGCAAGGCCGAGCCGACTTGTACGCTCACGCTCTTAAAACAACGGGCCTCCGCGTGGCCACCTCGAGGGCCACCCTCGCTGCGGATAGCACGCCCCTCGGCGGGGAGCCCCTTACCCTCACGACCAACCTAAATGGCCCCAGGCGCACCGCCCGCACCCCGAGGCCGAAGACCGTCTCGAGAGCCCCCCGCACGCCCTCCTCGTGGATATCGGGCACCTTGTGGGCGCAATCGTTCGGGCACCTCGAGCAGAAGCCCCTCAGCCAGCATAGGCCCGTGCAGGGGACGCCCGCCACGAAGGCGTTGGCACAGCAGGCGGCCTTGAAGCCCGTGAGGCCAGCCTCCCTCGCCGTCTCTAAGACGAGCCTTTTGAGGTCAGAAGAGGGG
>CAYUYX010000171.1:0-2441 GCA_964449495.1 uncultured Candidatus Bathyarchaeia archaeon | reverse complement strand
GGGCACAGGTTAATAAACGGGCCTCCGGCGATGCCGCGGGTTGAGCAGGTCGGTCGTCTACGGGCCCGTGATATCGTGGCGCCTCGGCCGCTCGCTCGGGATAGACCCGATATCCCCTCCGAAGGCCTGCACATTCGATTGTATCTACTGCCAGCTCGGGAGGACGGTGCGGAAGATAAGCTCGCCCGATGGTTTCGAGCCAGATGTCCACGTGGAAGACGTGGTATCCGAGCTCGAGAGAGCGCTTGAGACCCTTGACACAGCCCTCATAGATTACGTAACCTTTTCCGGCTGCGGGGAGCCCACCCTCAACCCCGAGCTCGGCGACATGGTAGAGGCCGTCCGGCGCCTCTGTCCCGGGGTGCCCATCGCCCTCCTCACCAATGCATCTCTCCTATGGCTCGAGCCCGTGTTGGAAGGGGCCCGCAGGGTGGACTTCCTGGTGGCCAAGCTGGATGCCGCCGATGGGGCGACCTTCAGGGCGGTGAATAGGCCCGTCGAGGGCATAACGCTCGATAAGGTGGTCGAGGGCCTCCTCAGGGCGAGGGAGGAGGCCCGGGGGAAGCTTGCGATACAGAGCATGTTCCTGAGGGCCCATGGGCGCCCGCTGAATTACGCCCCGGAGCAGGTCGAGAGGCTCGTGGAACTGCTCCGCAGCATCAGGCCGGACCAGGTCCAGGTCAACACGCCGACGAGGCCGCCGGCAGAGGCGTACGTGAGGTCTCTTGAGCCCGATGAGCTGCGCTCCGTGGCAGAGCTCCTGAGCTCGGGGCTCGAGGGCATCGAGGTGATATCATGGCATCTCCCCGAGGCCAGGACAATCGGCCCCGGGGCTCTGAGGCTCCGGGAGGCCATTACGTCCATTCTTGAGCGTAGGCCCTGCCGTTTCCACGAGCTATGCGCTATCACGGGCGCCGAGCCCTCATCCGTTAGAGCAGAGCTCGATAGGCTCGTGTCGGATGGGGTGTTAGGCGTGAGGAACTACCGCGGCGAGAGGTTCTACGTGGTCAGAAAAAGGGTTTAGCTCATCGGCGGGGACGATAGCCGGGCTTAGCCGTCGAGAGCGATTTTCACCAGCCGTGCCTGCGCCTCCGGCGATGCCTATGCCTGCGCCTCAGCCCGAGGCCGAGACCAAAGCCCATCCCCCTTCCCCAGGGCCTCGTGGGCAGCGGGACAGGGGCCTGGAAGCGTGGGAAAGGCGTCCTGAACGGGACGGGCGCAGGCGGGTACACGGCCCCTCTCGGGACGAATTCCGGGCAAGCGGGTGCGCTCGCCTCGACAGGCACGCCCCTCAGCGTGCAGAATCCTCCAGCGAAGTAGGCGCACTCGCCGTGCGTTGGCCGAGCCTGACCCTGCGCTGCCACGGCGCTTCCCTCTTTTCGTGCGAATGCGCGGAAATATTTAAGGCTTCACGGCGGTATCTCCGCATACGGCCGCGCCCGCCAGGCCCATCGGGTCCCGGGGCTCTCGAGCGGGAGAGGGGCTCTCCCGCCGCCAAGGTTATTAAGGCCCGTTCAGGCCCTAAGCTACCGCACGGAAGGAGGGACCCGTATGGCCAGGGGTCCGAGGTACAACGTGCCGTACAGGCGGAGGCGGGAGGGCAAGACAAACTACAGGCGCAGATACAAGCTGCTCCTCTCGGGCCTCCCCAGGTTAGTGGCCCGCAAGACGCTCAGGCACATCATAGCCCAGGTCGTGGAGGCCCGCGTGGAAGGAGACCACGTGCTCGCCTCCGCTCACTCGCGCCAGCTCGTCAGGGACTTCGGCTGGAAGGGCTACTGCGCCAACACGCCCGCCGCCTACCTTACCGGCCTTCTCTGCGGGCTCAGGGCCGTTAAGGCCGGCGTGGAGAAGGCCATCCTCGATATAGGACTCCACAGGCCCGTGCGGGGATGCCGGGTTTTCGCCATCCTGAAGGGCGCCGTGGACGGGGGGCTCGACGTCCCCTGCGACCCGAGCATATTCCCGGACGAGGACAGGATAAGGGGCGTCCACATAGCGGAGCACGCAAGGCTCCTGGCCGAGAAGGACCCCCTGGCCTACGAGAGGCTCTTCTCCCAGTACCTCTCCCGGGGGTTGAGGCCGGAGGAGCTCCCCCAGCACTTCGATGAGGTTAAGGAGAGGATATTGTCGAGCTTTGAAGGCGGGGGTGAGGACTCGTGAGCTCCCGAGCAGCGAAGGAGAGGCTTGAGAGCTGGACGCCCAGGACGAGGGTGGGCAAGCTCGTCTCCGAGGGGCGTATAACGAGCCTTGAGGAGCTCTTCGCCGAGGGCTACAAGATAAGGGAGCCGGAGATAGCCGATGTGCTCGTCCCAGAGCTCCAGGAGGAGGTCCTCTCCATAAACATCGTGCAGAGGCAGACGGACGCCGGCGAGAAGACACGCTTCAGGGCGCTGGTGGCCGTGGGGAACGGGGACGGGGTCCTCGGCCTCGGGCTGGGG
>CAYUYX010000170.1:0-2479 GCA_964449495.1 uncultured Candidatus Bathyarchaeia archaeon | reverse complement strand
CGTCTCGATTGAGGCCAGCTCCTCCTCACGCCGCCCTATCGTGTCCTCGAGCGATGAGACCTCTCTCTCGCGCTCAAGCACCCTTGACCAGGCCAGCTCCCGCTCGAGGAACTCCCTCTTCATCATGAGCTCCTTCTTCTCCTGATAGCGCTCGTACTGCTCACGCCAATACTCGAGGGTCTGACGGGCGTTCTCGAGGAGCTCTTTCACGACCCTCTCCTCGCTGAGGGCTTTCGCCAGCTTTTTCCTGGCGTTGAGGACGCGAGCCCTGAACTCCCTTAGGCCAGCGGCCTCCTCCATGAGGATGAGGCGCTCCCTCGGGTCGAGGGCGGCGAAGCGCTCTACCATGCCCTGGTGCATGATTATGAGCATGTTCTCCGGGCTCACGCCGAGCTTGGCCAAGAGGCGCCGCACGTCCTCCCTCGGGGCAGCGGCCCCGTCTATCTCGAACCAGTAGCGCCCATCGGCCCTCAGGACGCGGGTCAGGACGACGTAATCCCTCTTCACCCGGGGGAGGGGCCTCCGCCCGTTCCTCGGCGAGTTGTCGAGGATGAGCGTTATGCGGGCGAAGTCCTCCCCCCAGCGTATTAAGTCCCTCAGGCGCCTCGAGCGCTCCGTGTGAGATTGGCCGAGGGCCAGCGATATGCCGAGCAGTATGCTCGATTTGCCAGCGCCGTTAGGGCCGCAGATGACGTTGATGCCCGGCCCGAGGGGGATGCGCGAGTACTTATGGCTCATGAAGTTCTCGAGGATGACCTCCCGTATCAGCATGGTCGCTTCCTCGCCCTCGCCCAGGGCGGCCCTTGCTCATAACCGTTTTCCACATGGCCATCGGATGCCCGTGGGGAGGAGAGCGAACCTTGACGACGGCGCCTGAAGACGGCCCCTCGCTCCCTAAAGAGCTCTGCGGGCCTTACCACCACGCCAGAGGGCCTTGAGGGCCTCCACGGGCCTCGCCTCATCATCAGCCCTCAGCTTCAGAACGGGCCCCTGGGGCATGGTAACGAGGAGGGCCGCAGACCTCTCGCCCCGCAGGTCGCCTCCAGCTCGAGCGCCGGCCTCGAGGGCCATGAGCAGGCTCCAGCCGAGCCCGTCCCCCGCCTCCATATGCGCCCTGAAGGCCTCCAACATGGCCTCGAGGACCTCCCGCCCGGCGATGAGGTTCCCGAGCACGATACAGCCGGGCTCTATGATGTGGCCGTGCCACCTCGGCGTAGCAGTGCCGGTGTGAGCGGCGCCTCTCCCGCTGGCATCGAGGATGCCCACCTGCCTCATCTCGCGCCCCGGGTCAGCCCTCAAGAGCACCCTCAGGGCCTCGTCGGGCGGGAAACCCCGACGCAGGAGCCCGAGCCCCTCCGGCCCATAGGACACCCGCGTGTAGCCCTGGGTGGCCACGGCCCCAACGCCCGGCTCGACGTGCGGGACCCTGTCGGCCACGTAGGCCGAGCCCGTTGCGACGGCCACGCCGAGGGCGCCCGTGCGCTTCTCCACGGCCAGGATGGAGAACGTCGAGGCCACATCACCCCGCTGGCCCGAAGAGGCCATCGACGACCACGTGATATAGGCGTGGGGCGTAGCTCTTCACTATGCCCTTGTATAGCACGTCCTTTAGCACGAAGCCGGCTCGGGCGGCCGCTTCCTCGAGGGCCTCAAGGGGCTTCTGCCAGAGCTCCCGCTCGTGATAGACATCGTGGTAGTGGATGGTACCCCCCTCGGGCTTGAGGACCTCAAAGGCCGCCGGGAGGAAGGCCCTCGTGCCGGGTATGAAGCCCATGAGCACCCTATCGGCCAAATCGGGCATCCTCCGGGCGACCTCCCTGCAATCGCCTAAGACCGGGACCACGAGCCCCCTCACGCCGTTGAGCCTCACGTTCTCGGCGAGGTAGTGGAGCGCAAGGGGGTTTATGTCCACGGCGTAGATGAGCGAGGGCCTCCCCGTCTTGGCCATCGGTATGGAGAAGTACCCTATGCCAGCGAACAGGTCGAAGACGAGCTCGCCGGGGCGCACGACCCTCGCCATCCTGGCCCTCTCACGCACGTTCCCCTTTGCGAACATGAGCTTGGCCACATCGAGCTTGAAGAGACAGCCTCCCTCCTTGTGCACCGTCTCCGTCTCCGGTTCTCCGGCGATGACCTCGAGCTGGGGCCTCTTGACCGGCGGGACCACGGGGCCCACCTTCCGGCAGACCGTCCTTGCGCACGGGACCCTCCCCATCACGACGGAGCCTATGAGGCCCGCGTAATCGGCCAGCTCCGGCCTGAGGCTCAGTATGACGACGTGGCCCACCCTCTGGAAGCCGGAGGGGAGGAGGGGGAGCAGGTGCTCCGGCAGACGGCCCCTGAGCTCCTCCATGAGCATCTTCTTGAAGGCCGTCGGCACGGAGAGCTCACGCCCCCCGCTTGAGCACCCTCACGGCCCCGGAGCGGGAGCCCACGTACAGCACGTCCGCCATGCCCACGAAGAGGCCCGTCTCAACGA
>CAYUYX010000169.1:0-2600 GCA_964449495.1 uncultured Candidatus Bathyarchaeia archaeon | reverse complement strand
AACCACATCATCTCCCAGAGCTCATCGTGGCCGAGCCTATTGCCTGCTGGGACCCTCAGGTTGCCATCCTGGTCGTAGAGGGGGCCCATGAATGGGTCGAACTCCACGGCTGGCTTATACCACTTCAGCTCGCCTCCTATTACCGTGGCGGCGTGGGCGGGCGTGGAGCTCATCTGGCCGAGCCTGAGCATGACGAGGTCGTAGGCGCTCATCACCCCGTGCCCGGTCTTCGTGTCGTTGACCGTGACGGCCCTGAGGTCGTCCTCGAACTGCGGGTTTATGGGCACGCCCCAATCGCAGCCGAGCTCCACGGCCCCCTCGTACAGCATCCACCAGTAATCGACGTTCCTCAGGTTGGTGGTCGTGTACGTGCCGTCGTGGACCTTCGTAACTATGTCGTCGTAGATGACCTCCCAGTGCACGAGCTGCCCCGATACCGTTACGTTAGGGCCATACTGGAGCATGGGGCTGTAGTGTGAGAAGGAATATACGGGCTTTCCTTGCTCGAAGTACTCCTGGCAGACCTGTATGACGGTAGGGCTGTCCTCGGTGAAGGCAAGCACATCGCACCCCATGTTTATGAGGTCGACGGCGGCCGTCCTGGCCTTCTCTGGGTCATACCAAGCGCCTATCCAGACGACGTGGACCTCCGGCTTGGAGAAGCCCCTCTGGAGGGCTACCTCTGCGAAGCCTATGGCGAAGGCGTTGATGTGCCTTATAACCTCCGGTATCGGGTGGGCGGCCACGTAGCCGGCCTTGCCCGTCTTGGTGAGGGCGCCCGCCATGAGGCCGTTCAGGTAGTACAGCTGGTAGAACTCGGCGAAGTAAGTGCCCATGTTATCCCAGCGCTTGTAGCCGGAGCAGTGGAAGAATATGATGTCCGGGTAGTTCTTTGCCGCATCGAGCGTTGGGTCCATGAAGCCGAAGGAGGTCGTGAAGATGAGCGTGTAGCCCTCGCCTATCAGGCTCTCTATGTAGCTGTAGCACTCGCCTTCCGAGACGCTCTCTATGTAGTGCGTCTCGAGCCAATCGTACTTGGCATCCACTATCGCCCTGCCCCGGTCGTGGGCGTACGTCCAGCCATAATCGCCTACGGGCCCCACGTAGATCCAGGCGGCCTTGAGGGTCCCGGCCGGGCGTGGGATGCTCATCTTGGGCTCCAGCTGAGGAGAGACTCTGGCCTCGGGCTCAGGCTCATCGTCAACGGGCGCCGCCGCATGGCCAACGAGGAGGCCGGAGGAGTTGACGAGCGCAACGGCCAAGAGAAGGGCGGCTGCGACAGCGCCGAGCAGCGCGCTCGGCTTAACGCGGTCCACTACCATCCCCGCACCTATAGATGCGCCGTCCCTATTTAAAGCTCTTGTCTATGTATAATCCTATGGGGGGAGATGAGCGAATTTTAAACAGACGTGTAAAAAGAATGGGGGGCGGCGGATGGCCCCTCCCGAGCTTAAGAGGTCTTGTACTCGCCCGTGTCCTCGTGCTGAGGCGGCTTTTCTGCCCTACTCTATCTCTATGCGCCTTCTCTTCTCGACAGCCGCCTTCGGCAACCTGATGGTGAGGACGCCGTTCTCGTACTTCGCCCTCGCCTTCTCCGCCTGGACGGGCGTTGGGAGCCTTATCCGCCTGAAGAAGCCCTTATAGTACCTCTCACGCCTGTAGTAGGCTTCTTCCTTGACCTCCTCCTCCCGCTTCACCTCCGCCCTTATCTCGAGCTCGTCATCCACCGCGCTCACGTTTATGTCCTCCTTCCTGACGCCGGGCAGCTCGGCGACGACGACCACCTCATCGGGGGTCTCGTAGACATCTACGAGGGGCCTCATGAACTCCTCCGCCCCAGTCCTCACCTCTATCGGGCCGACCTCCCTCTCAAGCGCCCTGGAGGCTTCCTCGAAGGCCCGCCTGAGCCTGCGCCTGAACTCCCTCATCTCCCTATCGATATCGCGCCATACCCCGAACCAGAGGCCCGCCATCTCCACCACCACAGCGCCAGGAGGGCGTGGCCTCCTTTAAACCTTAAGCTCGAGTATCTCGACCTCGAGGGTCTCGGTATCGAGGATTGCCACCGTGGGGCGCCCGTAGAGCCAGCCGCAGACCTCGCCGGGGTTCACCACGAGCGTGCGCCCCTCCCGCCTCACGCCAGCCCGATGGGTGTGGCCGTGAACTACCACGTCATAACCGCCGCAGGCCACGAGAGAACGGAGGAGCTCCTCCTCGTGGCCGTGTAGAAGCGCAATCCTCTTCCCGCCCGCCACGACCTCTGCGAAGAGACCTCTGAGATTCACCTTTCCCCCCGTCCCCGAGGCCCTGCGGAGGAGGAGAGCTTTATCGCCATCGTTATTTCCGAAAACGCCCACTAACCTGGCCTCGAGCTCTGCGAGGCGTGGGATGACGAAGGGGGCCACGAAATCCCCTGCGTGGAGGACGAGTTCAACGCCGTGCTCGTGAAGGGTCCTCACAGCCGCTCCCACGAGGGGAAGCCTGTCATGCGTATCAGCCATCAGACCCACGAGCATGCTCGACCCCTCCCCAGCGGACCCCCCGCCGGACCTTAAAGGGCTTCTGGGGCGGGGCCCGGGGGAGCGCAGTTATTAATTCCC
>CAYUYX010000168.1:835-2607 GCA_964449495.1 uncultured Candidatus Bathyarchaeia archaeon | reverse complement strand
TCTCCACGAGCCTTAGGCCAGCCTCAAGGCCGCCAGGGGCCTCCACGCCCAAATCCACCACGGTCGCCCCGCTCGGCATTCTGATTACGTGGGCTCCGAGGCGCTCGGCCTCTGCCTCAAGGCGTTCTACGAGCGGGAGGGCGAGAGCGTTCAGGCTCGGCCTTCCCTCGCCCGGCATGGCGCTGCCTATCGGGATGAGCGGGTTAAAGGGCTTTCGCCTTTAGGGCCCTCGCCCTCATTTCACTGGCCCCTTTCCCTCAGCCTGCTCAAATCGTAACCGCAAGATGGGCAGTAGCGCCAGCCCAGGGACACGGCCGCCCCGCACCTCGGGCAATAGGCTTGCGCTTCGGCCCTTCTCACGAACACGGGATAGCCGCCGACGAAGCCCACGGGCTCAAGCCGCCCCTCCGATATCTTCTTCATCATCAACAAGTAGTAGAAGAGGACCACGGCGAGCGCAATAACAAATAACGCGGCCATTATGATGAACATGAGGTCGAAGTCCGGGAAGCCGGGAAAGCCATCGATGCCCACGTTAGGAGGCAACAAGGCCCTCTCGTACCCGGAGGGCGCTCGTAAAATATTTAAACGTTACTCTTGAACGGGCGGATGCGTTGCCGCTCATCTATATACGATGGAGAGGGCCACCCTCTCCAGGACGAGGGCCTTCACCGCTTCTGCGAGCCCGCCGAGCCTCGAACAAGCGGATAGCTCCGCCTCCGAAAGCCCGAATGTCTCGGCTATGCGTCCCGCCTTCTCCTCGTCCACCCCGAGCACCCCATCGTCTCTCTCCGCTCCAAGCGCCCTCCCTATGGCCTCCAGGGCCCCCGTAGCGGCTTCCCCGGAGCCGGCTATGAGGAGGACTGCGATGTCCATCTCGCCCGGCTTGAGGCCCATGAGCTTTATGGCCTTCGCTATTTGCCTCTGCGCAGATGCGAACGTGAGAGCTTCTATCCCCAAATCAGATGAGACGTTCAAGCCCATTTCAAACGCTCTTAGGGCGTTGAAAGCCGATACGAGGAGGTGCTCCTCTCCGGCCACCATGCCGGCATCGAGGAGCTGGAAGGCCACGCCCCCGAGCTCTTCGAGGCCCCTGAGCTTTTCTATGAGCTCGGCCGGGTCCCCCACACAGGCCTTCCTGAAGCCGGCTACCTCCACCAGCCTGCCGAGCACCTCGAGCCTCAAGGCCCATCCCTACCTCGAGCGTGTTGGGAACTCTTAACCGCCCGGGCGTACCGGCCAGCTCGGTGGAGCTGGCGTGGAGCTGGGGGAAGCCCAGGCCATGATGAGGCGCATATACTACCATAAGGACTCGAAGCGTGGGGCGAGGAGAACCTGGGAATGGCTTGCGGAGGAGGTGAAGGAGCTCGGGGAGGCCATAGAGGCCGGGGACGAGCGGGCCGTGGAAGCGGAGTTCGCCGATGTCCTGGCCTGGCTGGCCAGCCTGGCGAACGTGGTTGGCGTGGATTTGGAGAGGGCCTTCTTGGCCAAGTACCCCGGGAGATGCCCTAAGTGCGGTAGAGCGGTCTGCATGTGCGCTACGGGCTGAGATGCCGGGGAGCATGTCGCTCCCACTCACAGGAGGCCTCTTATGACGAGCTCGTCGAAGAGGCGCGGTCTCGTCCTCGCCATGTAGGCCCTCATGGCCACGAACCTCCGGGCGAGGCAGAGGCCGCAGAGGTAGACCACGTAGACCTGCTCGCCCGTCCTGATGTCCTCGGCCACCAGGCGGAAGGAGGCTTTCCCGCCGCATCCAGCGCAGACGGGGACAT
>CAYUYX010000168.1:0-825 GCA_964449495.1 uncultured Candidatus Bathyarchaeia archaeon | reverse complement strand
CTTGCGGGGGCGTAAGCCCGGGGTTTCTGGGTCTTCTGCGAGGACCACCGCAGCCCCCCGCTTACCCACCGATGCACCTTCACTTATTAGTGTTAAGCTGAGGGATGACGGGTTACCCCAAAGGCTCATAATGGTCGAGGGCCCCGCACCGGGCGGTGATGGAGGTGGGCGCAGGAGAGGCCCCGGGCTTCCTCACGACCGATATAGATGATGCCACCCTGACGAGGATGGCGAAGGCAATCGTCAGGTGCATGAACATGCGGAAGGGCGAGGCGGTCTGGATTAGGGCCGGCCTCCACGCCTGGCGCCTCGTCGAGCACATCCGTTACGAGCTCCTGATGGGGGGCGTAACGAGCCTGGCCACCCTCTCGAGCGATTGGTTCATCGAGAGGGCCTACGCAGATGCGCCCAAGGAGCACTTGGCCATCACGCCAAAGGACGCCAAGGCCCTGGCGGAGGGCGTGGACGGCGTGATAACCATAGAGTATCCGTGGGACCCCATGGTGATGGCGAGGATACCGAGGGAGAAGCTCGACGCCCGCACGGCAGGCTTCTACCCCGTGCGCAAGACCATCCTGGCCAAGAAGTGGTGCTACGCTGGCTACCCGAGCGAGCCCATGGCGAGGGCGCACGGCGTTTCCTATGAGGAGCTGAAGCGCCTGATAATAGGTGGGATGCTCTACGATCCCGATAAGCTCAAATCAGATTGCGATAGAGTGGCGAGGGCCCTTGAGGGCGCAGATTGGGTCCACATAACCGATGAGTTCGGGACGGACCTGAGGCTCAGGATAAGGGGGCGCCGGATAAACGAGGACGACGCCATAA
>CAYUYX010000167.1:473-2646 GCA_964449495.1 uncultured Candidatus Bathyarchaeia archaeon | reverse complement strand
GGATGGCCACGCTCTTCGGGTCCTTGCAGCCCTCCACGAAGACCATCTTGTCCTCCCCAATCTTCCGCTCCTCCACGAGCTCGGCGTAGCCGAGGTCCTCCGGCTTCAGGTCATCGAGGTTCGTAACTATCCTTGCGCCCGTCGCCCTCGAGAGCTTCTCCATATCGCTCTTCTTCACGCGCCTGACGGCGAGGATACCGGCCTTGGCCAGGAAGTGCTGGGCCACATCATCTATGCCCTTCTGGCAGAACACCACGTTAGCGCCAGCGGCCTTTATCTTGTCCACCATCTCCTTCAGGATGCGCATCTCCTGGTCGAGGAAGGCCTTCATCTGCTCCGGCGCCCTTATGCGTATCTCCGCATCGAACTCCGTCTTCTCTATCTCGAGGGGGCAGTTGAGGAGCGCTATCTTGGCGTTCTCTACGCGCTTCGGCATGCCGGGGTGGACAACTTCCTTATCGATTATGATGCCCCTGACGAGCTGGGTATCGAGGAGGCTCTTCCCCTCCTTCTTTATGACCTGCACCTGGTCAACGTCCGCGACGAGCTTATCGCCCCTCTTCTCCACTATCTGCTTGATGGCGTCTATGGCTATATCCGCCAGGTGCTCACGGGCGCCTCCCACGGCCTTGCTGGCCATGCAGGTCATGGCCACCTTCTTCAGCGTCTCCCTGTCCTCGAGGCTCACGGGCTTCCCTATCTCGTGAAGGAGCTCCCTGGCCTTCTGGGCGGCCTTCCTGAACCCGCTCACGATTATCGTCGGGTGAACGCCCTGGGCGAGCAGCTCCTCGGCGTGCTTCAGGAGCTCGCCAGCGAGGACGACGGCCGTGGTAGTGCCATCGCCAACCTCATCGTCCTGGGCCTTGGCCACCTCCACCATCATCTTGGCGGCGGGGTGCTCCACGTCTATCTCGTCCAGGATGGCGGCCCCATCGTTCGTGATGGTGATGTCGCCCAGGCTGTCTATGAGCATCTTGTCCATGCCCCTCGGCCCGAGGGTGCTCTTCAGAATCTCGGATATGATGCGGGCCGCCATTATGTTGCTCCTCTGGGCCTCCCGGCCCCTGCGCCTCGTCGAGCCCTCCTTGAGTATCAGCACGGGCGTGCCTGCTAAGTAGGCCATCTCACTCCCTCCCGCCCCACCAGAGGGGCCTTAATAATAAACTTTTCCCATGCGGGTTCTGCCGAACCGGCGCTGGGTGTTCCATAGCCCCCATACACCACCAGATAACGCTATTCAATAGAGCCCCGTGCGAGCCTGGCCATGAGCGGGGAGCTGGCACAGGCCCTTCGGCGAGGGGCAAGACGAGGAAGAGCTCAGAACACCTCTACATCAAGACCGAGCCTCCTCCCGAGCCTGAGGAGCTCGTTCAAGATGTCCTCATAGCAGAGGACGTGATGATTTCCCGTGGCATCGAGGAAGCCCTCCATATCCCCCTCAAGCTCGACAAGGGCCTGCGTCCTGCAGAGGCCTTCTTCCCCGAGGCCCGAGTCCACCACTCTCCCCCTCGCAAGGACGAGCTTCTTAGCGCCAGGCTGGAGGTTCGCCAAGAGAACAGGCCTCCTCCTCAGCCAAACGTCCAAGGCCACGGGCCTCCCGGATTCAAAGTGGGCCATCAGGACGCCCCGGTAGGGCCAGCTCGCCGAGAGGGATGGGCAGGCCGTGCAGTGGGCGAGGGTTATGGTCCTCGAGGCGGTATCTACGCGGGCGAGATTGGCCATCCAGGCCGGGGAGCCGGTTAGGAATCGACAGAAGGCCATCAGGACGAGGGCTCCTGGGTCCGCCTCGCAGACGGCCGTTATACCTCGTTCGAGCAGGAGGGCCAGGACAACGCAGGGGGCCAGGCCGACCTCCTCTATCAGGCGGAAGCAATCGAGCGTCAGCACGGGCCTCCCCGGGCGTGCGCAGAACCAGGATTCCAGGGCCTCAGCGAGCTGAACGCTCCTGACAAGGCCTTCTTCGAGCTCCGGCGTCGCCTGCTCCACGTCTATGCCCTTGAGGGTGGCCACGGCATCGCTCAGCGATGGGCGAGGGGCCTCCTCCGCCAGCTTCATGAGCTCGTCCGGCGCCATGACCTCTATCCGGGGTTTCCAGTCCCCGAGGAGCCCTGAGAGAGTTCCCTCAAGCTCCTTCGCCTTCTTTTCATCGCAAATCGCCAAAACGCAGGCCTCT
>CAYUYX010000167.1:0-463 GCA_964449495.1 uncultured Candidatus Bathyarchaeia archaeon | reverse complement strand
CCATGAGTGCCCTCAGACATGCGAGCTCCGAGCTCACAGGCCGGGGGACCTCATCGGGCGGCGAGAAAGCCACCTCGCCCTTCCAGGCCCCTATGGCCCTCAGCTTCTCCCTCGCGCTAAGGGCTGAGGGAAGGCTGTTGTCGTTCGGGTGAGCCCATATTATGGCCTCCCGGCCCCTGAGCGCCTCCCCCAGTATCCGGGAGGTCCCCCCGCTTGCGACGAAGACGACGAGCAAGTCCGCTCGCCTTGATATCGCCTCGGAGAGAGGGCGTGCGTCCAGGAGGGGCTCTGGTTTCCCCAGGAGCTCTATATCCTCGAGCTTAAGGGATGAAAAAGCCCTTTCTGAGGTTTTTCTTGCTCTCTCAAGATGGAGGCTCGAGGCGACCGATGCGAAGAGCACGGATGGCCTGTGCGGCATGGCCGCGTGGGAGGGGGGCGGCGATTATTAACGTTAACATTTTTT
>CAYUYX010000166.1:0-2725 GCA_964449495.1 uncultured Candidatus Bathyarchaeia archaeon | reverse complement strand
ATAGAGGTCCTCGTGGCCGAGGAAGAAGGCCTTATCGTGGGCTACGTGCTCTTCGGGGAGAGGAGGGGCCCTCTCGAGAGCCCGTACAGGCGGGCGGTCATCCACGACCTATACGTCAGGCCGGGCTGGCGGAGGAAGGGGCTCGGCAGGAGGCTCCTCGAGGAGGCGCTCGCCAGGATGAGGGCCGAGGGGTTCGACATGGCCACTATCTCGGTTGCCGTAACCAACCGAGACGCAATCGAGCTTTACCGCAAGCTTGGCTTCGAGGACTTCATGCTAACGTTGGTGAGGCGCTTGAGGTAGAGGCGTCCTCGCTCATCGGCCGGGAAGCCCGCTCCTCTTGCGCTCGAACTCGTCCCTCGTCCCTATCGGCCTGGCCGGCACGCCCGCAACGACCGTCCTATCCGGCACATCGCGGGTTACCACGGCCCCGGCCCCCACGACGGCCTCCCGCCCTATGGTTATTCCGGGCAGTATCACGGCCCCGGCGCCTATGGAGGCCCCGCTCCTCACGAGCGTGCGCTGGAGGGCCCACTCGCCCTGCGCTATCGGGTACTTATCGTTCGTGAAGGTGGCCCTCGGCCCCACGAAGACGTTATCTTCGAGCACCACGCCGGGCGGGAGGTATGCGAAGGCCTCTATCTTGCAGTTATCGCCCACCACCACGCCACGCCCTATCTCCACGAAGGAGCCTATCACGCAGTTGCGCCCGATGCGGCAGCCCCAGAGGTTCACGAAGCTCCAGATGACCGTCCCATCGCCTATGACCGTGTCGGGCGTTATGAGGACGTATCGGCCCCTCACCTCGTAACGGCCTGAGGGGGGCATGGCCTGGGCCTCCTCACGTCATGTGGGGCTATGTCGGAGAGCAGATATATACTCGTGGTACTCCCTTATCTTGTCCTCGGGAAACGGAATAACTACCCTTACATGGGAGACCCTGCTTAGCTCTTTATCCAGGCTGTAAATCGTGTTTGTTCCGAGGAAAAGGGCCAGGGCCACGAGATATCCATCCCACGATTCTATGTGGAAATCCGCAGCGTACCTAAGGGCTTCTATGGCCAGGTAAGGCGAGACATCGGGGAAGAACGCGGGCGAGCGGGTCCTGAGGAGAGAGGATAGAACGTTCTTGACGGCCTCCCTGGGTGCCCGGATGTACCTCGTAGCTATATGATATGCCCCGAGGATGGCCGTTACGGGTATTTTGGCCGGTACTTCCTGTACGAGCACAGCCGAGAGGAAGTCGATAGCTTCCTCTTTCAAGGGGTTCTCAAAGCAGGCCGGGACGACTATACTGACATCCACCACGCCCCTAACGTAGGCCGAGCTTCCTCTCGGCGTACTCACGGCTAATCCACTTCCAACCTGCCTCAGCCTCTCCTGCAAAAGGCTTTATCTCAAGAGAAGACGCCAGCTCCCTCCAGCTTTCAACGCGCTGCTTCAGGCCCTCTGGAGATAAATCGATGACGAGTTCTCCGTCAACCCATATGCCCGTCTCCCCGAGGCGGATGAGATGGGCGTCAACATCCATCTCACGCATGTCCTCTATCATCTTCATCCAACGCCTAAGGAAGAAATCGGAGCCCTTCGATATGAGGAGCCTCTGGTCCTTGAACATCGCATGTCTTTTATCGAGCTGCTCTGGCAGCATGATTAACAACACGGCCACCTCGGGCTTCCACGTTGCCTTAGCGTGTTTTACCATGTGCATCACGGTATCTCTTGGAGTTATCCACATTCGTTTGACATCGTAAACAGGGTGTCCCGCAAGCTTATTAATTAACTCGTAGAGCTCTATCGTGGACAGACAGCCGTGAAACTCATCGAGCGTGTGGCATTCTCCAAAGCCGATGAACCTCTTCGGAAGCACAAAGAAGCCGACATCCACTTTCTTCAACCAGCGCTTCCTTCCCTTCTTGCCGGGCAGGATTTTCTCGGGATTAAGGGGCTCGCTGAAGAGCACCTTGACCTCCGGGGCCGCTAATAGGCCGAGGCGCTCAGCCGCCCTTATTAAAGCGTATTGAAGCCAGCTATGAAGGTTTTCCCTCGCCATAATGCCGTAATCTCTGAGCGCCTCGGGCGGGATTACCCCGCCGACCAACAAGCGCCAAATCTCCTCCGCCGCCTCCAACGAGAGGGCTTTGCCAAGACTCATCATAACCCTCACGGGCTCCTCCACGCTCTTAAGGTAACGGCTCTCTTATGAGCATTACATCAGCAGAGTTACCAGCACCGCCAGGGCAGAGGACAAGACGAATAGCCCGGCTATCTCCGCCACGAGCACACGCTCCTTAACGGGGCGCCTGTAGGCCAGGAGCGTCTGGAGGCTCCGCCTGTGCTCGGCGTAGAGGAGGCCATCGGGCGTCATGCGCAACCTCGGGACCCGGCGCCTCAAGAAGATGTTCAGCAAGATGAGCGATGAGTTCAGCACGTAGGGCAATATGCTTATCAACAGGGCTTGCTCCACGTTGGCCACCACGGCGTAAGATGCGAGCGTTATGCCGGCCGAGAAGGTGCCCACGTTCCCCACGAATATGCGGCCGGAGAAATTGAAGACGGCCAGCACGGCGAGGGCGGCTATGGGGATGGCGAGCAGGAGGGCCATCTCGTGGACGACGGCCTTGGCCGGGCCCAGGAGGGTGGCGAGGGAGAGGCCGGCCATCACTATGAGGGGGCAGAGCGTCTCGAGGCCGTTCAAGCCCCCGAGCTGGTTGACGGTGTTCGT
>CAYUYX010000165.1:0-2777 GCA_964449495.1 uncultured Candidatus Bathyarchaeia archaeon | reverse complement strand
CTCCAAGGCCCGCTGCAGGCCCATCTTCATCTCGCCGGGCCACATGGTGAGCTTCTCGTCCGCCCTCGAGCTCGTGAGGGCCTGCCTGAGGGGCCACAAGCTCCCGGAGCCCACGAGGCTTGCGCACATAGAGGCCGCAAAGAGCTGCAGGCGAGCATAGCTTATTAGCCACCGGCCACTGGCTATCTCGGTCATGGGGTCTGCGGAGGAGGCGGGTCGCCCGGCGGTGATAAGGGGGCGAATAGGCTTCTTAAGGCCGTTAAGCCCGGAGAAGCTCCTCAAGCTGGTGAGGCACCTTGGTCGTGAGGGTGAGGGTAAGGCTGAAGGCCAGGCTTAGCGGCTCGACCGTGGAG
Source organism: uncultured Candidatus Bathyarchaeia archaeon (assembly GCA_964449495.1). Classification (GTDB taxonomy): domain Archaea; phylum Thermoproteota; class Bathyarchaeia; order EX4484-135; family EX4484-135; genus EX4484-135. The sequence continues at coordinate 2,424 of CAYUYX010000165.1, read as the reverse complement.
ACCATCGCCTTAGCCAATAGTGGTTATGAAGCTCCATCTCCGGAGCTCGTTATCCCAGCTCCCTTAGCCGATGAGCTTAGCTTAAACATGGCGGATGCCGTGGAGGAGCTATACGAGATGGCCAGCGGCATAGCCAGGGTCATGAGGGTTCCCAACGCCTTAGAGATATCGGTGATAACGGACGATAGGGAGGAGGGGCCCGTTATAGCCGACGCTATTGTCATGGATAGCCGTGAGCCGCCAAGGTCATGATTAGGAGCTAAATGTGTAAAACAGTAAGGTTTATACTAAAAGAAGAAGGACTATTAGTGAGGCGGTGATGAATGGGACATTGGCTATGTGTCACTAATGAAGAGAACTGGGGGTGATAAAAAGTAAGCATGTATGGGGAGTTCCGAGCACATGCAGGGCTATTATTGAGATGGTTAGGGAAGGGGATATCTTAGTTTTTTACATAAAGCCAGCCCGGATAGGAGGAGCCTTTGAAGTCGTATCCAGGCCGTATGAGGACCAAAGCCGTATCTTTAGCACTAAGGGATTCTCGTCAGATGAAAGATTTCCCTATAGAGTTAGAATAACGCCATTAATACTTCCTGATAGCCCCATAGAATTTAAGCCTCTCATTCCAAAACTCAAATTTATCGTTAATAAAAGGAACTGGGGAGCATACATCAGGAGGGCCATGATTCCTTTATCAAGAGGCGACTACGAGGTAATAGAAGGCGCACTTAAGAAGGCTGTTCTTAGAGGTGTAGAGGAAAAACCTACTTACGACCATAATGAAATAAGAGACGCCATCCAAGAATTGGGCGAGCTAAGGGGCTATCGTGCTGCCAGGGTCGAATATCCTATAGGAGGGAGGAGGAGACTCGATGTGGTGTGGAAGAAGGTGGAACAAGGCTCTCCGGCAGCCGTCTTTGAAGTCCACATCAGGGGGGATGTTTTCGAGGCCCTCGTGAAGCTCATGCGTGCGAGGGAGAAATGGCCAGGAGCCGAGATATTCCTCGTAACGACGAGCGAATACGCAGATAAGGCAAGGGAAGAGGTCAAGGAACTCCCGATAAAAGATGTTCTCCATATAATCAGCTGTGATGACATCATAGAGCTTTATGACCTTATGAAGCGTGTGAAGGAGTTGGAGAAGAGATGTGGCTTTCCTTAAGAGCACCTGCTTAGAATATCTAAGCACGGTGGTATTCATCGGCTTGGAGGCCACGTCCTTGGCGAGCCGCAGGGAACCCCTCGTGCCCAAGAGGTGCCCCTCCATCGCCGTAGCCATACCCTCATCGCTCGTCTCGGACGTGCCCCACCTGCGTGAGAAGACGGCCCGCATAGGCCTGGTGGGGCGGGCGCTCGCCATATTCAGGGTGGACGAGGTAATCATCTATAGGGACTTAGCTCGCCCCGGGGAGGGAGAGCTGATAAGGGCCATTCTGGCCTACATGGAGGCGCCCCAGTACCTACGCAAGCGCCTCTTCGGCCTCAGGCCGGAGCTCCGCTACGCCGGCATCCTCCCGCCCCTCAGGACCCCCCATCACCCGCTCAGGGCCAGGCTGAGCCAGCTGAGGGATGGGGAGTTCAGGGAAGGCGTCGTCGTGAGCTCGGGCAGACGGGGCTGTCTCGTGGACGTGGGCGTCGAGGAGCCCCTGCTCGCCCCGGGCCTTAGGGCACAGGAGGGGACGAGGATGACCTTCGTCGTGGAGCGCCGGGGAAGGTCCGTGAGGCTAAGGCCCGTTCAACGTGAGGAAGTACCTTATTATTGGGGTTACAGGGTGTCCCTCGTGGACTACGGCCTCAGGGGCCTCTTATCGAGGCGGGATTTCGACCTCATGCTCGGGACATCGAGGCTCGGGTCGCCCCTGCACGAGGTAGCAGATGAGCTCTGGAGGGCGTTCGAGAGGGCATCGAGGGTCCTCCTCGTCTTCGGCTCCCCGTCCGAGGGCCTCTACGATATGGCCTTGAGGGAGGGCTTCGAGCTCGATGAGGCCTGCGACTTCGTGCTCAACACCATACCGGCCCAGGGAGTAGCGACCGTCAGGACGGAAGAAGCCGTCTTGGCCACCCTGGCCGTTCTGAACTTCATCTCAGAATATCTCGGGATAAGGAGATGATGGCTCGGCGACGTGCTTTCTCCCGATGGCCCTTGAGAAGGCGATGGCGAGGACGGCGATGAGGCCTGAGAGGATGGCGAGACCCCCGTAAACCCATACGTCGGAGCCCGGTGGGGCGGGGAGCTCTATCCTCAGCCAGAGCTCCGATGCGACCTCGTAAATGCTACGGGCCCCGTGTATGTCCTCGAGGACGATGTACATCTTGTACCGGCCTGTCTCCCATCCATCCGTCGGCACGTCGATGGGAAACACGCCCGGCTCATCGCCCTCCGAGAGGGAGAAGCTCCGGTTGAAGCTCCCCCCTACCTTCGTG
>CAYUYX010000164.1:0-2788 GCA_964449495.1 uncultured Candidatus Bathyarchaeia archaeon | reverse complement strand
TGTCGTGGGAGGGGCATGGGCTGCGCCTCGAGCTCGATGTGGCTCTCAAGGGGCGTGCGCTCGTCATGAGGATGACCCTGGAGAACGTGGCACCGGGGCCCATCCCCCTGGCCTTCAGCACGAGCAAGACGTGGGATGCCGAGGTCAGGGACGAGGAGGGCCGGGTTCTCTGGCGTTGGTCGGCCGGCAAGCTCTTCCTACAGGTGGTCCGATATCTCGAGCTCTCCCCTGGAGGAGCGATTACCTTCCGGGCCGAGTGGGAGGCCCCTAAACCGGGCCGCTACACGGTCGTGGGGTACTTCGTGGGCCACGTGGGCGACCTCTCCGGCCCGACCCCGCCCCCTCTGGCCCTCGAGGTCGAGATCGGTTAGGGCCAGCCTGTCCATCGGGGGCCAGCTCGTCGTGCCGGGCACCCAAGACGGCCTCAAGGATGGCCCTCAGGATGCTCATGTCGGAGGCATCCACGACCGGTATCTGGGCGCCCCGCTCGACCTCCACGACCTTCTGGTACTCCGGGAAGCGGGCGTAGCACACGTGGCTGACGTAGAAGACGCCCTCCTCCATCTCCCGCTTGAAGGCCTCCTCGTACACCTCCACGCACATGAGGTAGCCGTCTATCCAGAAGAGCCTGTTCACGCCATAGGTGATGGCGCAGTAGAGGAGGTTCCTCGGCTCCCGCTCGTCGAAGCCCAGCACGACCACCCGCCTCGGGGGCCTGAGCTCCACCTCGATGCGCTCGGCCAAGGGCTTCACCGCCTCTCGAGAGGCCGGGGGAGGGCTGGCTTTAATTTTGCGAGGGAAATACGGGTAGCAGGAGGCCAAGGCTTATATCGCCTGCTCCGAATGGGCCTCGATGGAGGAGATGAGGAAGGCCATCAGAGAGCGCTACAGGCCAGCCCTGTGGTATGCGCTCGAGAGGGACCCGGAATTGGCCTCCCGCATTATAGCCGAGATATTCGAGAAAATGCTCGACATCATACGGGAGGGGGATGAGAAGCTCCGTGAGCGGATAGAGGAGAGCGATAATAGACTTCGTGAGCGAATAGAAGAGAGCGACAAGAGGCTCCGTGAGCGAATAGAGGAGGTCGACCGCAGGCTCGGGGAGCGCATGGAGGAGAACGCCAGGATGTTGGCCGAGCTCGGGAGAAAGCTCGGTGAGCTCGGGGAGAGGGTAGAGGCTCTTAGGGCCTCTTTGGAGGCCGAGAGGGAGATACGGAAGGGCGAGGTAGGGCGCTTAGAAGGCCGTATCATCGAGACAAGGCTAATCACGAGCCTGATGAGCTGGTGCGAGCCCCACGGGCTTCACGTAGAGCCCCTGCCGAGGGAGCCCTACCGTGTCGATGCGGCCGTAGAGGGCGAGCACGTCCTGGCCTTAGTGGAGGTGGCTAAGACGGGCGCTGAGGCGGATATCGAGCAGCTCCTGGAAGGGGCCCGCATCTACGAGCGCATAAGGGGCGAGAGGCCCAACGCCTTAGTGCTCTACATCTACGCCGAGAGGCCGCCGGAATGGCTCTTAGAAGAAGCGGGGAAACACGACATAATAGTGGAGAACAGCCCGAAGAGAATTGCGAGGCGCCTGTCGGAGTTGGAGGAACGGCTGGGACGAGGCGAATAGCGCTTAAGTAGCCCATTCTCTTGCTGTGCTCTCCTCGCTCCCGTATGGCGTGGTGAGGACGGCCTTCACCTTCTCAACTATCTTCGGGCCGAAGCCCTTCAGCTCCCTGGCCCACATATCGACCCGCTCGAGGGCCCTCATGGGCGTCTTATAGGCCCGTAGGAGCGCAAGGGCCTTCTCACGGCCCACGCTCGGGAGGCTGGCGAGGAAGAAGACCTGGGCGTCGGCCAGGCTCTCCGCCTTCTTGATTGGGTGCACCTTCGGCGCCCTCCGCTCCGCCAGCTGCTCCTGCCTGCAGGCCGTTATGATGAAGTCTGCGCTCTCCTTGTAGTTGAGCGTCGGGACGATGGATATCCCGTTCTTCGCCAGGGCGAAGAGGGCGCCCCACACCGATGCGGGCCTTATGCGGCTGAACTTGTAAATTATCGGCATGTAGCCCTCGAGGAGCAGTATGGGGCACTCGTACTGGTCCTTGAGCTCGAACACCTGCTCGAAGAGCTGCCTCCTCGTGAGCGTGTAAGCGAAGTCCCGCACCGTCTTGCGCTCTATGGCCACCCTATCGGATATCACGTAATCGCCCCTCGGGAGCGCCCTAACGATGACCTCTGCGCCCAGCTCGACCAGCCTGTTCACGAGCCTCTGGGCGGCGGAGGCCTCACGGCTATCCACTATAACGGTCAGAACTTGCTCGCCCCTGTCCCGGACGTAGGGGAGCAGGCTATCCGCCATGGCGGCTCTACCTGGGCGCTTCTACCGGGTGAGCTCTGTTAAGCCTTTGGGCCTCGGGCGTGAGGGGCTTAGGGGGAGATGGGCGAAGGAAAAGCCTAATAGGTCGGGGAGCGCCCTCCTGTCCGGCTGTGATGAGCAATTCCGGGCGGACGAGATGAGGCCGACGGGCGGGCTGAGCCACCTCTTATCGGGCTCCACGTGCCCCGCCCCCGGAGGGCTATGCTTATAGGCCACGGGCGCCCGCCCCGATGGGGCGAGCTGGGGTGGCGAAGCAGAGGAAGAAGGAGAGGAAGTTCGGGAAGGACACGGTACGATGCCGTAGGTGCGGCTCCTGCAACGCCGTCATAAGGCGCTACGGCCTCTACCTATGCCGCCAGTGCTTCCGGGAGGTAGCCCGCCAGCTCGGCTTCAGGAAGTACAGCTGAGGGAAAAGGCCCAGGGCAC
>CAYUYX010000163.1:0-2837 GCA_964449495.1 uncultured Candidatus Bathyarchaeia archaeon | reverse complement strand
GGCAGGCAGGGCCTTATGTGCTCCCAGGTCAGCCCATCGTAGAGGACCGACCACCAGATATCGTAGCGCTCGTCGTATTGCCTCGCCATCCCGGCATAGTAATTGATTACCTTTATGGCCTCGCTGCACATCGGCCCGGACACCAATCCCGGCCGGGCGTGGGGCGGTTTAAAGCATTTGACCGAGGCCCCTCAGCTTAGGACCCTCGTCGAGCGAGCCAGCCTGAGGGCCTTATGCTCGTCCAAGCGGGCCTCGTTCAATATGGTGTAGCGGCCCGGCCTTATATCGGGGGCCGTGATGAGGGCCCTGACCACCTGCTCGGGCGTGGCCGATATGCCCTCGGCGTCCGTGGGCGCACCTATCGTGGCCAACACGGCCCTTATCTTACGCCAGTTCAGGCCATGGAGCCTGGCCATCATTATGGCGCCTACGCCGCACTGCTCGCCGTGGAGGGCGCCCCCCGGCCTTATCACATCGAGGGCGTGGCTGAAGAGGTGCTCCGAGCCGCTACAGGGCCTCGAGCTGCCCGCTATGCTCATGGCGACGCCGCAGCTTATCAGGGCCTCCATGAGGACCCTGAGCCCCTCTCTTGAGCCCGAGCCTATCCGCCTGGCGTTCTTGGCCACGAGGCGGGCGCTCATCAGGGCGAGCGAGGCGGCGTAATCCCCGTAGTACTCCCCGTTCCTCTCGTGGGCGAGGCGCCAATCCCTGACGGCCGTGAACTTGGCTATCACGTCCCCGCACCCGCTTGCGGCGAGCCTGTGGGGCGAGTCCGCTATGATGTCCATGTCCACGAGGATGCCAACGGGCGCTTGAGCTGGCACCGAGTAGGGCCTATCGAGGCCCCTGAGGGATGCGAAGGGGCTGGATATCCCATCGTGGGAGGCGGCCGTCGGCACGCTTATCACGGGCACGTTGAGCTCGCTTGCGGCGAGCTTCGCTATATCTATCTTCGAGCCGCCTCCCACGCCTACTATGGCGCCCACGTTCCTCGAGCGGGCCGCCTGCTCTACCCTGCGCACCTCCTCCAAGGTCGGCTCGTTGGCGAGGACGGCGAAGGCCTCTATGCCCAGCTCCAAGAGGAAGCGCTCGACCTCCTTACCGGCTATTCTATAGGTCTTCCGGCCGGATACCACGAGGGCGGGGCCCCTCAGGCCGAGCCTTGTGTACAGGGCGCCTATCTCCCCGAGGGTCCCATCCCCTACTATGACCTCCCTCGGCAACTGCATCCTGTGGGCCCTGATGTTCTTCAGCATCCTCCATAGTTAGGCCCAACGCCTTAAATGGCTTTTCCTACCTGACGCCTGAGGTAAAGGTTTTTAAGGTGGGCTAACCCCCGATAGCCCGGCCTAATGGCTTCTGAACCTCAGGAAGGTGGGCATGCATGATACAGAGGGTTGAGACGGGCACCACGACAATAGGAGTGGTCTGCAAGGACGGCGTCATTCTCGCCTCCGACACCCGGGCCACCATGGGCCACCTCGTGGCGCACAAGAGGGCGAAGAAGATACACCAGATAGACGAGCACCTCGCCATGACGATAGCCGGCGGTCTCGCAGATGCGCAGTGGGCCGTCGAGGTGCTCAGGATAAACTCGAGACTCTACAGGCTCGAGGTAGGACGCCCGATGCCCGTCCGCTCGGCCGCCATGCTGATATCGAACGTGCTCTTCAGGGCCAGGCTCTCCCCCCTCCTGGCCCAGATACTCGTGGGGGGCTACGATAGCGAGGGCTTCCACGTCTTCTCCCTCGACCCCTTCGGGAGCCTGACGGAGGAGGATTACGTGGCCACGGGCTCCGGCTCCTTCATAGCCTACGGCGTCCTCGAGAGCGCCTACGACAAGGAGAAGAACGTCGCCGAGCTCCTGCCCGTGATAGCAAGGGCCGTCTCATCGGCCATGAGGAGGGACGTGGCGAGCGGGGACAGCTTCGATATAGCCGTTATAACCAGGGAAGGATATCAAGAGCTCTCGGACGAGGAGAAGAAAGCCCTCCTCAGCAGGACGGGCTGATGCCCAATGAGCGAGATGACCATCCAAGACATGCGAAAGGTCATAGCGGAGAGGCTCCCCCCGGAGGTCGGCTTCACGAGGATGGAGTTCGAGGGGCCAGCCATAGCCATCTTCGTGAGGAACCCGGAGGTCCTCATAGACCAGGGATACGTGATAGCCGGCATCGTGATGACCATAAAGAAGCGCATAGTCGTGAGGCCGGACCCAGAGGTGAGGAAACCGGAGCAAGAGGTCGAGCGGGAGATACAGGCCCTCGTTCCGGAGGAAGCCGGTCTGACGAACATAACCTTCGACCCGAGCGTTGGGGAAGTCATAATAGAGGCCAGGAAGCCCGGCCTCGTGATAGGGAAGAACGGCGCCCTCATGAAGGAGATAATAAGGAGGACGAAGTGGAGGCCGAGGATAATAAGGGCTCCATCCAGGTCATCTAAGACCATGAGGGCCTATTACGGTATCATCTACCGCGAGGCGAGGGAGAGGGAACGCATCCTCAGGGCGGTCGGCGAGAGGACCTTCAGGCCCCCGCTCTTCCAGGCGGGCGAGGTTACCATCACGTGCTTAGGGGGCTTCAGGGAGGTAGGGCGCTCGGCCATCCTCGTGAAGACCAAGGAGAGCTCCATCCTCCTCGACTGCGGGCTTAACCCTGGGGCCGGCAGGACGCCGGAGGCCTACCCGAGACTGGATGACCCGAGGCTCGATATAAGCGACCTCGATGCCGTCGTGATAACCCACGCCCACCTGGACCACTGCGCCCTCGTGCCCTACCTGTTCAAGTACGGGTACGATGGCCCGGTCTACTGCACGCCCCCGACGGCCCACCTCATGG
>CAYUYX010000162.1:0-2902 GCA_964449495.1 uncultured Candidatus Bathyarchaeia archaeon | reverse complement strand
GCCCGTGATGAAGAAATCGTAGGGCTCGAAGACCTCCTCCGGCACGCCGAAGCGCTCGGCCCACCAAGCCACCACCTCCCGCCTATCGGCCCTTCTCGGCGAGCCCCTCTCTAAGCTCACCGCCATCACCTCTTCCTCCTGAGCTTGGCCACGAAGAGGCCGCCCGTGTCGTTCAAATGCGGGTAGAAGCGGGCGCAGAGGGCAAGCTCGGGCTCGAGCTCACGTCCCCCCCACTCCGTGAGGCCAGGCTCGTACCTGAGGCCCCTGAGCTCGATGGACTCGATTTCGAGATGTTCCCCGAGGCGCCTGAGGACGTAGTCCACCACGAGCTCGTTCTCCTCCGGTGCGAACGTGCACGTCGAGTAAACCACGATGCCCCCGGGCTTCACGAGCTCTACGGCCCGGAGAAGCAGGGCCCTCTGGAGCCTGTGCATGCGCCGGTAAAGGCGTGGGCCGAGCGCCCTCAACACGCTCGGGTCCTTCCTGACCACCCCCTCGCAGCTGCATGGCGCATCCACGAGCACGGCATCGAACTCGCAGGCCGAGGGGAACCTGCGCCCGTCATAAGCCGTAACGCCCATGTTCAGGACGCCCAGGCGCTCGTAGTTGTCCCTCAGAAGCTTGAGGCGCTCTGCGCTGACATCGTTGGCCACGATGTGGCCTGTGTTGGCGAGGAGCTGGGCTATCTGGGTGGCCTTGCTCCCCGGGGCGGCGCAGAGGTCGAGGACGAGCTGGCCGGGCTCGAGCTCCATGAGGAGGGGGGGTATCATGGATACCTCCTCCTGCGGGTGGATGAAGCCGAGGAAGTACTCGAGCAGGTTGCCGGGCCTCTCCACCCCGTGGAGCCTTATGCCGTGCTCGTACCAGCCGAGGGGCTCAAATGAGATGCCTCGTTCTTCTAATCTGGCCAGTACCTCTTCTAAGCTGGCCTTCAACGTGTTAATCCTCACGGTCTTCGGGAGCGGCCTTGCTATGCAGCGGAGGAACTCCCCAAAGGCCGGTATTACGGTCTCGTACCGCCTCAGGCGCTCGAGCTGGAGCCCGGGCTCGGCCATCCCATGGGCTGCCCCGGGAGGAAGCTATTTAACCGCGCTGGGCGTGCTCCAGGGGGCGGGAAGCCATCACCCCTCAGCCAAGCCTGGTGCCGTCATCGCACGCCCCGGAGAAGGCGGCGTGGCCTTCCAATAAGCTTTCCACAGAGCGGCCGATGTAGCCCGGTAAACGAGGGCGAGCTCCCCGGGAGAGCTATTCAGCCGGGCCGTTGGCCCCTTCGGACATCGGCGGGCCACGGGCATCTCCATCCCATCGGCTGGCCAGCCCGGGCGCCACAAGTAGATTTATTTCCGTCCTCGGCACCGAGGGAGGCGATGGTCCTCGGCGGCTTGGGCCGGTCGCTCTACGAGGCCCTCAGGCGTGTCTTCAGGGCTCCGGCAGTAGATAGGGAGCTGGTGGAGGAGCTCGTCCGGGATATCCAGAGGGCCCTCCTGCGGGCGGACGTGAACGTGAAGCTCGTGCTGGCCCTCTCGGAGCGCATAAGGGAGAGGGCGCTGAAGGAGGAGCTTCCCCCCGGCATATCAAGGCGTGAGCACGTGATAAAGGTCGTCTATGAAGAGCTCGTCCGCTTCGTGGGCGAGAAGCCGGCCGAGCTGGACGTAAGGCCGGGGGAGCGCAAGGTCATAATGCTCGTTGGCCTCCAGGGCTCGGGCAAGACGACATCAGCAGCTAAGCTCGCCTACTTCTTCAAGAAGAGGGGCCTGAAGGTCGGCCTCATCTGCGCGGATACCTATCGACCTGGCGCCTACGCACAGCTCCGCCAGCTGGCCGAGGAGGTGGGCGTCCCCTTCTACGGCGAGCCAGAAGGCTCCGACCCGGTGGGGATAGCCCTGAGGGGCCTGAAGGAGCTCTCGGACGCCGATGTCATCATCATAGATACGGCCGGGCGCCACAAGGAGGAGAAGGCCCTCATGGAGGAAATGCGCGCTCTCGCCGCCGCCATAAGGCCCGATGAGGTGATGCTCGTCATAGACGCCACCATAGGCCAGCAGGCCGGTGCGCAGGCCAGGGCCTTCCACGAGGCCACGCCAATAGGCTCCATATTCCTCGCCAAGCTCGATGGCTCGGCCAGGGGAGGAGGCGCTCTCTCGGCCGTCGCAGAGACGGGCGCTAAGATAAAGTTCGTAGGCACAGGCGAGAGGCCGGAGGACGTAGAGCACTTCGTCCCGGCCAAGTTCATCTCCACCCTCCTCGGGATGGGCGATATAGAGGCCATAGTCCAGAGGGTGCGTGAGGCCGAGAAGGAGATATCCGAGGAAGCGGTCAGGGCCATAGCGAAGGGGAAATTCACCCTCTACGAGCTCAGGGAGGTCCTCCAGGGCATGACGAAGCGGGGGCGCTTCAGCAAGCTCCTCGGCCTTTTGCCCGGCCTTCCATACGAGGTCCCCAGGGAGGCGATGGAGGAGGCGGAGCAGAAGGTGAAGAAGTGGCTGGCCATAATGAACTCCATGACGCCGGAGGAGATGGCGAACCCACGCATACTGAACGCGTCGAGGATAAGGCGTATAGCGAGGGGCTCCGGGACGACCGAGCGGGACGTGAGGGAGCTCATAAAGTACTACAACATGATGAGGAAGATGGGGAAGAGCCTGAAGAAGTTTAGGAGGGGGCCCTTCAGGCTGAGGCTCGGCAAGTGGCCTTTCAAGGCGGGTTAGACCCCATGGAGGCCATCTTGGAGAAGGCGGCGGCCCTGCTGGAGAAATACGCTCTCTGCGATGCCTGCCTCGGCAGGCAGTTCGCCGCCCTCGGGTACGCCCTATCGAACGCGGAGCGGGGGAGAGCCCTCAAGACCGTGCTCTTCCTCGTGGGCCACCGCCTCGCCACATCCGGCGATGAGGAGGGCATGGGG
>CAYUYX010000161.1:0-2907 GCA_964449495.1 uncultured Candidatus Bathyarchaeia archaeon | reverse complement strand
ATATCCGATGTGGTGAGGGCTGCGGAGAAGACGGTCGAGGAGCTGAGGGAGACGAGGCGGGCGCTCAACAGGGCGCTCAGGCGCATGGCGAGACTCGAGGCAGAGGCCCTCCTGGCCAGGGCGGAAGAAGCGCATGGCCTGAAGCTCATAAGAGCAGATTTGGGCCCCGTTAGCCCGGATTACCTCGTTGAGGTCGCCGATGAGCTTGGCAAGCGCGATGCCGAGGTGGTGGCGCTCCTCTTCTCCACGGACAAGACGGCCCGCTTCGTGGTGAAGCTCGGGGAAGAGGCGCTGAAGAGGGGCTTAAGGGCCGATGAGCTCGCCAGGGAGATAGGCAGGGCCGTGGGAGGTGGGGGGAGCGGGAAACCCGGCTTCGCACAGGGAGGAGGCCCAAAGACGGGCGAGGTAGGACGGGCGCTGGGCCTCCTAATAGAGCTGTTGAGGGAGAAGCTGGGCTGAGGAGACCCGAGAGGGGTCCAAGATGAGGGGCTCGGGCGGGCTGGCCCTCCTCGGCTAACGCCCTGAACTCGATATGGCCCTGAGGAACTCATCGAGGGACCTGGCCTTCTGCCTGGCCACGTCGAGCCTAATGTGCTCTGCGATTCTCGCCACGAGATTGGCGTTGAAAATCTTGCCGCATCTCCTGAACATCTTCTTCAGCTCTTCCTTCGGCTCTTCTATCGCCTCGGGGTTGGCGAGCCTCTGCCTTGCCCTCCTGCCTATCTCACAGCCGATGGCCTCTTCTATGGCATCTGGGTCGGCCAATACCCAGGCCTCCACGGCCCTCCTCACCACGACGAACACCACCTTATCCCGCCCGCCGGGCGGGAGCGCTCTCCGCACATCCTCGAGCCGCCTCCTGACAGCCTCCTCGTCGAGGCGCTCTAAGTCCTTCAGGACCACGAACCTATCGTACTCGGGATGGCATCGCACGTATCCCACGAGCTTCTGGACGCGGTTGCCACGCATCGGCGTTATGCGGACGCCTCTTATCCCCGCCCTGTCCACGATTCTCCTCACCGGCTCGTAGTGGTGGTCCTCGGCCAGCACGAGCACCCTCAAGGCCTACCACCGAGCTCGCCCATGTACCATATCTCGCCCAGGGTGAAGCCCTCCTCCAACATCTTCCTCGCCAGCTCCTTCTCCTCGGCCGTGAGACGCCTTATGATGCTGCGCCCCTCCCGCTTTGCGACGAGCAAGAGCTCCCCGGGCTCGGCCTTATCGACCAGGTAGGGCGAGTGCGTCGTGATGACCACCTGGCTCGGGCCATGGCGGCAGATATTGATGAGGGATTGGAAGAGGTACGGGTGAACGCAGTTCTCGGGTTCCTCGAAGGCCACGAGCGAGCCGCCCAGATGGATAGCGGTTATGAAGGCCAGGAGCCTGAGCGTCCCATCGGAGATGTTCGGGCAGCCGAGGGGCATCCTCAAGCCCTTCTCCCTTAGCGTTATGTAGGTCATCTGCCCATCCCTTGTCGTCGGCGTGTTCAGCTCCTCCACCTCGGGGATAAGGCTCTTCAACGCCTCCTCTATGGCCAGGAAGCGCTTCCTATCGCTCGTCAGGAGGGAGTGGAGGACCTGAGCCAGGTTCGAGCCATCCCTGGCGAGCTCGAGGCTGAGGCCTGAGCGGGCTCTCGAGCGAATACGGCTGGGCTCGAAGGAATAGGCACGAAAGCCCCCGAGGGCTTCTCTCGCATCTAAGAGGAGGCGGTCCGCCCTCGCATCCTCAATACACGAGAACAGAGAGCGGAAAGGCTTCAAAAGCTCGAACGGTATAGGAATTATCTCGCCTTCCCTCGACAGGTACCAAGCCCTCTTAGGGGGTATCTGTTTCATCCGCTCCATGAGCACAGTTCCGTCTTTCCTCGCCAACCTCTCCATCGTTATTTGCTCCCGCTTCACGGCGACTTCATAGATTAGCTCCTCCCCCTTCACGCGTAAGTGTACTTTGAGCCCCAGCTCCCTATCCAAGTCGAAATTGTAAATCAGCTTCTGGAACGCGAGGCCTATGTGCTGGCACGCCGCTTCCACGTCCACACGAATTAGCCTGCTCAGGAACAGAAGCGCCTTCACGAAGTTGCTCTTCCCGCTCGCATTAGGCCCCACGAGGATGTTGAGCTTCCCGAGCTTTACCTCGGCGTGCTCGAAGGAGAGGAAGTTCCTCAGCTCGATGGCCCTGATGCTCATGGCCCTCGTCCCGAGTTATCGCCCTATGGGCTCAAAAGCTTACCCATCACGCCCCGTGGGCTCGGCGGAGAGCGGGTGCCTCTGGCCATGTAGGGTTCTGTGGGAGATTGCTATCTCATCCGCCTCTGGGGGCTTAGCCCGTTCCCCAGCAGATTTAGCGCCTCTTTGCCGTTAGAACGAGCGCATAGGCCAAGAGGAGGACGGCCCCTATGAGGCCCGCTGGCGATTGGTTGAGCAGGATGGCGATGTAAAGGCCCAGGAGGGCTGCTGCCGTGCTGACGGACACGCTGGCGAGGAGGACGCCCCTCGAGCTCTCCGCCAACCTCGTGGCTATTGCGGCCGGGAGGAGGAGAAGGACGTGCTCGAGGACGAAGCCCACGACCCTTATGAGCGCCACGGTCGTGAGGCCGAGGAGCGTGAAGGTCAGCCAATCGTACAGCCAGAGCCTCGCCCCGGAGAGGGCCACGAACTCCCTATCGAGGCCTGCGTAGACCTGCTCTCTGTACGTGAGCAACACGGCGAGGGACGTGGCCGAGGCCACGGCGAGGGCGTACCAGGCGTCCGCCCAGCTGGCGAGGAGGGGGTCGCCCACCATTATGGCCCAGAGCTCCGCCTTCCTCGGGAAGCTCGTGAGCACGTAGTAGATGGCCAGGACGCTCGCCGACGCCGTGGCGGCCACGAAGACGGCCGTCGCGGTATCCGGGTCAACCCCCCTGTGGAC
>CAYUYX010000160.1:1482-2921 GCA_964449495.1 uncultured Candidatus Bathyarchaeia archaeon | reverse complement strand
GGAGGCGGGGGCGGCCGTCATCCAGGCCATACCGAAGGACAAGGCAGAGCTCATCGTCAGGGTCGTGAGGGAGCGCATGGAGGCCATCAAGGCCGCCAAGGCGGCACCTGCGGCGCCAGCCCCCTCGCCCCTGGACGAGCTGAAGAAGCTGAAGGAGCTGCTCGACATGGGAGCGATAACTGAGGAGGAGTACGAGGAGGCCAAGAAGAAGATACTTGCGAAGGTCGGGGTCTGACGGGTTCTACTGGCCACGAGAAACTACATTTAAGAGGTGTTCGAGCCCCCAGAGCCCCTTGACCATCTCACTAACTTCCCTACTGTATGACGAGCTTCTTGCGCCTTATGCCCTCCCTGTGCTGGATGTAGCCGCACTCCTTGCACCTCAGCTTGAGCGTCTGCTTCTTCGTTACCTTCGAGAAGCGCCTCTGCCTCGGGTACTTCTGCCCCCCGTAGCCCTTCTTCCGCCACTCGTGCCTGCGCTCCCCCTCGGCCAGGGCCCTGCGCTTCCCGGCCTTGTACAGGCTTACCTCGTGCTCAGTGTGGCGCCTGCACCTCGGGCAATACGTGCGAATGACCTTCGGGACCTTCAGGGCAGCTCCACCTCCACCGCCATACCCTTGCGTATCAGGGCGAGGGCGTTCTCGGCCGGTATAAAGGCCACGTCCCCCCGCTTGAACGGCCCGTGCACCTTCATGTCCGCGCCCACCAGGGCTGGCACGTCTGCGAGGAACCTCACTAATAGCCTTTTCGGGCCGGGGCCAGCGGCCTCGCCTTCCTCTGGATGGCTCTCCTCGGCCTCGGGAGGGCCAGGAGCGGGAGACCTGAGCTCCCCGCGCAGGAGGCCCTCGACGAACTTCCTCAGCTCCGAGAAAGATGCCTCGAGGGGCTCCATCAGCGTCCTCTCCTCAGGGGTGAGCTTCTCCACCTCGAGGAGCCCCGTGCTCCTGAGGGCCCTGAGGGCCTTGTCTATACGGGTCCAGAAGATGTCCACCAGCATCTTCTCGATGTTTGCGAGCTCCATTCTCGCCAGCCTCGCCCTGAGGGTCCCTCTATCGAGCATCTTCAGGCCGGACCTCATCTCCGCCATGAGCTCGGCGGCCCTACGGTAGAAGTCCTCCGGGAGCTCGGATAGGCCCTCCGATGCCCTCTCGGCTCGCCACGCCCTGAGGAGCTCTTCATAGCTCATCATGCGCGCTCACCCCAACGTGCCAGCGGGCCGATATAGGGATTACCCGGCGGGGAGGGGTCAGCAGAAGGAGGCGACGCCCTTGCAGGCCAGGAAGACAGCGGCCGAGAGGGGGAGCTCCACGAGCTCCCCGGGCTCGAAGGGGCCGAGCTCTTCTCCCCCGAGCCGGAGAGGGGGGATGAGGGGGAAGGCGTTCGTCAGGCGCACTTTGGCAGAGCCCTTCCTGAAGGCTACCGCCTCGGAGAACGGGTCG
>CAYUYX010000160.1:0-1472 GCA_964449495.1 uncultured Candidatus Bathyarchaeia archaeon | reverse complement strand
CCGTCTTGCCGTGCAGGGAGCCGCTCATCCTCACGAGCCGGTGGGTATCGCACGTTACCACGGGGTCGATGTTCACGGCCTCTCGCTTCGAGCAGGCCTCCACGAGCTTCTTCAGGGAGGCCTTCCCGAGGCCCCTCGGCAGGGCTAAGGGCTTCCCGTGCTCTATACAATCGAGGAGGGCTTCTCTTGCAGTCAAAAGAGCCTTAGCCGCCTTCCTTCTGAGGCCGAGGCCCCTGAGCTCCTCTTCATCTGCCCTCAGGAGGAGCGAGTAGAGGCCCCTGGCAATCCTCCCCCTCCAGCCCGTATCGCTTATGCTGAGCCTGGCCCCGGGCCTGATGCCGAGGAGCTCTGGGTCGAGGCCTATGCCGAGGAGGTAATCTACTATCTCGCGTCTCTCGTCCTGGCCGAGCTCGACCAGGCCCTCCTGGCTCACCTGGAGGTGGAAGCCCCTGTGGCCGGAGAAGGAGGCCCTCATGGCCTCTTCCTCAACGGCCAGCTCGCCCTCGAGCACCTCGATGAGCTTTATCAGCTCGTCCTTGGCGGCCGTCAGGCATCTATCGCATAGCCACTTCAGCTCCAGCAGGCCCGTCGAGCCGCACTTCGGGCACTCCTCGGGTGCATCCCCTCGCCCGGAGCGGCCACATGACCTGCAGACCCAGATGTCGTGCTCCGCCTTGCACGAGGTAGGGATGTGGTCGGCATCTATATCGAATATCAGGTCGGCCCCCAGCCAGCCCTTGGACCTCATATCCGGGGCATCCGGCACCCTGAAGTAGGCGGAGGAGTAGAAGGCGTCGGAGGGGCCGAGCTCGGCCATGAACCTCACGAGCGCATCGTAGGAGGGGAAGGCCCTGTGCCTTATGACCATCTTCTCCCCGAAGGTCATGAAGGCGAACTCACGGCGCTCTATCCTGGGCGGCGGGACAGGGCCTCTCGACGAGTAGAAACGCGAGAAAAGGGACGTGAGGAACTTAGCCGTCTTCTCGTCCACCGGCTTCCCCTCCGCCCCCGGCCTCCCTGGCCCGCCTTCTCAGCTCCCTCGCCTTCCTCGCATAGTAGGAGAGCGGGTGCCTCACCTTAGCGCACAGCTCGTCGGCCCCGATGCAGAGGCCGTAGGAGCGCATGGTATCGCAACTCGGGGGGGTGTACCGGACCTTACCGCCCCTCTCGCCAGCGATGTGCTCTACCTGGTAGCGGGTTATCCTCTCGCTGAAATCGGCCACCTGCCTGAAGAGCTCCACGACCTCATCGACGCTCATGCCTATGTGGAGGAGGAAGGCCGTGAAGGCGAAGCGGCCGGCGTGGGGGACGTGCTTCCGCTCCGAGAGGGCCGTGTAGATGGCCTTCATGCAGGGCGGGAAGGCTTCCAAGAGGACCTCCCCGCTCGCCTCGAGTCTGGCCGCCTCGCCCACCTTCAGCTCGGAGAGGAGGGCCCTCACCCGCTCTACGTGGGGGGCGAGGAGCTCGGGGAC
>CAYUYX010000159.1:0-2949 GCA_964449495.1 uncultured Candidatus Bathyarchaeia archaeon | reverse complement strand
TTGGGGGAGTGGCGCTTCGGCCTGGGCAGAGGCCTCAGGAACCTGGTCTACATAACGCTGAGCACGGGGATTGGGGGAGGCGCCATTGTCGATGGGCACCTTCTGCTCGGCAAGGACGGCAACGCTCACGAGATAGGCCACTTAGTCATAGACCAGGAGGGCAGGCTCGTCTGTGGCTGCGGCAAGAGGGGGCACTGGGAGGCGTACTGCTCGGGCAGCAACATACCGAACTTCGTGAGGCTCCTGCTGGAGGAGAAGAGTCCAAGCGAGGTCGAGGGGAGCTTGCTCTTGAAGATGGCCGGCTCTCCCTTCAACATCACCGCTAAGCTCCTCTTCGACGCGGCTAAGCGCGGCGATAGGCTCGCCCTCGAGATAGTCGAGGAGATAGGCAGGCTGAACGCAATAGGCTTCGCTAACGTGATCAACGTCTACGACCCAGAGCTGATAACCGTCGGCGGCAGCGTCGCGCTCAACAACCCAGAGCTGGTGCTGCCCCCGATAAGGAGGTACGTGGGGGACTACGCGATAAACAGGGTGCCCAGGATAGAGCTGACGCCGCTCGGAGGCGACGTAGTGCTCCTGGGAGCCCTGGCCTCAGTGCTCCACGGCCTGGAGTGACTCACTAAACTATGTAAAAATTTTATAGCAAGAGCCAGCAGAATATCCTTTACATCTGGTGAGTCGCATGAGCAGGGACGTGCCCACGCTGCTATTCGTCCCTGACAAGCAGATAGTGTACATCAGCATAGTTGCCGACAACGTCCCCGAGGTTGTCGACAGCGTGTTCGAGCTAATAGACAACTTCGGGATAGACATAAGCGAGGCAACGATAACGACGGACTTCAAGGCTGGGGAGAAGCGGATAAGCTTCTTCGCCGACCTATCTCAGGCCACCGTCGACCTAGGCGACCTGAGGCGTCTCCTCGAGAGGACCCGAGGCGTCAGGGGGGTAAGGATAAGTGACCCCCTCATGACCGGCGTAGCAGTGGCCGACATAGAGTTCCCCGTGACCACGTTCGGGGGTATGTACAGAGCCGTCATAATTCCGGGGCCTTGGCTGAGGGGGCTGCTGGAGAACGTGGTAAGGAAGTTCGGGGCGACGGGCCTCTACTTCCTCTACGAGTCCGGGAGGGGCATAGGGCTGAGGGAGGGGCCCAAGATCAGCAACTTCGCCCCCAACCTGGCCAAGCTCGTCGAGGGCCTGCTAAAGATGCTGAAGTCGACGGGCTTCCTGAACCCCACGGGCTACGAGGTTAGCGAGGGCAGGGTGGCGGTCAGGTTCAAGAGCTGCATAGAGTGCGAGGTCGCGGCCCCCCTCGTTGGCGAGAACCCCTCGTGCAACCTGGTGAGGGGGCTGATGGAGGGGGTGCTGGAGACGTACACCAGCAGGAGGTGCGAGTCCAAGGAGGTTAGGTGTGAGTACAAGGGCGACGAGGAGTGCGAGGTCGTCTTCTCACTGAAGGAGAGCTTGGCTGAGGAGAAGGGACACCAGTGAGGTGCGGCCGCCGGGATTCGAACCCGGGTGTCCGGCCCTCCTCGGGTCACCGGCGTGGCAGGCCGACGTCCTACCAGGCTAGACTACGGCCGCCAGGCTCGTAAACCTCTCTCCCCCGACTATATATAAGCATTTCGAGCTAGCTCGCGCTCCCCGCTGCGCAGAGCTGGCGAGCTGCTGCTAGGGCAAGCGATATTACCCGACTCCGCCATAGCGTAGGCGTGGCTGCGAGACCAGCGCTCGGCGTGGACAAGCGGGTGGAGTTCCTCTACTCTGTCCTCGCACTGACTAGCTGGCGGGAGGTGGGCATGCTGGGCCCCGGCCTCCCCTACGCGCGGGACGTGTTTAGGTTCTCAGAGCCCCTTAGGGGGCACGCAGCCGCCAAGCTACTCGAGGAGCTGATCAGCCGCGGCTTTGCCTTCGACGCGCTTCACTGCTTCGCCGCCCACCTCTCAGAGCCCCCTGAGCTTGGATTGGCCGACCCCCTCTCGGAGGACCTGGTGGAGAGAGCTGGCGGCCGCGAGCCGCTGGTCGAGCTGGCTAGGGCCCTCGGGGACTTCTACCGGGAGTCTGGATTCGAGCGCTTCTGGGAGGGGCACCTCGGGTTCTACCAGGAGGTCGAGCGCAGGGCGCGAGAGTTCATAGACGTCGGGCGGATAGTGGGCCTGCTTGAGGGCTTCTTCGGCTTCAGGATGGCGGGCTACAGGGTCGTCCTCCTGCCCCTGTCCAAGATGAGCTACGGGTGCACCGTGAGGGGGGTGGCTTACGCGTTTGTGGCCCCCACTAGGGTTGGGGAGGGCGGCCTCCCCGAGTTCAGGAGCTGGGACCCCGTCCTCCACGAGCTGAGCCACGCCTTCGTGGACGTCGTCGTTGAGGAGCACGCCGAGGAGCTCAGCGGGCTGGCGGGCCGCGTGAGGGAGCTCGCCCGGAGGGTGCTGGAGGGCCTGCCCGCTCCCCCGTCCGTGAGAGCGGACGCCCTGGAGAGGGCCTGCGCGGACCTGAGGTGGTACGTCGGCGAGCACGTGGTCGAGGCCGTGAAGCTCAGGATAGCTGAGAGCCTCGGGCTGCTGGACAGCCGAAGCTTAGAGCGCCTGCTGAGGCAGTGCGAGGCCAGGGGCCTCGCGTACATGAGGGCGGTGTACGGCGCCCTGTCTCGCTACGACCGCTCTAGGTTCCGCTCATTCAGGGAGTTCTTCCCCGAGGTCGTCGAGGCCGTCCGCGAGGCTAGCTAGGGCGAAATGCTTATATCAAGCGGGCCCAAAGGGGTTATCGGAGGGCGGCCGTCGTCTAGCCTGGACTAGGACGTCGGCCCCCCGAGCCGACGACCCGGGTTCGAGTCCCGGCGGCCGCACTTTTTCAAAAAAGAGAAAAATTCCACGTGAAATTTCAGGTACAACTCCCCCTTCTCATAATTGCAGCATATATCCACACTCTTTTATTGAAAGAGAACGCGC
>CAYUYX010000158.1:0-2949 GCA_964449495.1 uncultured Candidatus Bathyarchaeia archaeon | reverse complement strand
GCGTGTCCCAGGTGGTTTCACCTGTGGTGTCACGAGCTCCTGGCCACGCCACTACAGCTGAAGCTCCAGCACGGGCCTCTGACGAGGTGATCTGCCCTAGGTGTGGGCGGCCGGGGAAACTGGTTCGCAATAGAAGGGACCGACGGACTTACATCCTAGTTCTGCACAACCGTCAGACGTGTTACCTTGGCCCTGAGGATGCTGTGAAAGCGAAGTGGCCCTCTTTGGCCGAGAGGAGCGTGCTAGAAATTGCTAGACGCCAGCGGGCTGAAGAACTTTCGCCTGGGGGTCAGCGGCCTGATGACCTGTGTCTAGCAGGTTATCAGACGTCAGAGCGGTTTCCTCTGGTTGAAAGGATGGAGCCCCGGGGGGGATTTGAACCCCCGACCAACGGCTTACGAGGCCGCCGCTCTGACCGGGCTGAGCTACCGGGGCGCCGGCGTGTCCGGGACCTCTGGCATGGCGGGCGAATTTAAGCTATACGCCTCCCCCTATCGCTCGGCCTGAGCGAGTAGACCTCCTCGACCTTTATGGACACGACCCGCATGCGCTCTGGCACGCCACGCCCGTCCGGGTGGTGGGCCCTTATGTATCGGGCCACCACCTCCTCGTAGATGGGGTCTCCTGGCCCGTGAATACGGGCTGTTCCCTTCACCTGGAAGCCCGACACGGTCCTGTTATCCCATACGGCCACCGCTACCCGGGGATTAGCCCTTATGTTATCGAGCGTCCTGGCGGAGTAGATATCCACGTAGGCGAGCGTCTCATCGTCCAGGTATGTGAAGCCCTTTGGGCTCACGTTCGGCACGCCGTCCCGCCCTACAGTCGCTAAGGCGGCCACGTGCTTCTCCTTAATCATCTTGAGGAGCTCAGGGGGCATCTTGGCCAAGCCATCCGCCTCCTACGCCTCCTCGGCGGGCCATTTTAAACGTATTTCCTTAATCGCGGATAGCGCTCTCTCGACAAGGCCCTCTACGTCAAGCGCCTCTTCTGCCTCTAACACGGCCCCGATGTCTGCCGCCGTAGTGGGCTTCCTCGGGGCCGCCTCGCAGCCCGCATCTGGCCTGGCAGATATATCGTAGGTCCCTATCCTCCTCGCGAGCTCGAACACCTCCGTCTTATCGAAGCACATGAGGGGCCTCACGACCAAGAGCCCTCCCGCCGCCTCGTCTATGACCCTCAGGTTGCGGAGCGTCTGGCTTGCCTGCTCTCCTACGGAATCCCCCGTGAGGATGCCGTCTGCGCCGCTCAGCTCGGCCAGGCGAGCGGCCGCACGAAGCATGAAGCGCTTGCAGAGCACGCAGGTCAGGGGCTCCGGGCACTTCTCCCTTATCTCGGCGAGCACCTCCCCGTGGGGGACCAGGTACATGCGCCTCATGAGCCCGATGGACCAATCCGCCAGCACGCGGGCGAGCTCCACGGCCTTCTCGACGGCCGCATCGTCTGAGAACGGCCTCAGGTCGAAGTGGACGGGTATCACTACGCAGCCCCTGCGCATGGCCAGCCAACAGGCGACGGGGGAGTCCATGCCGCTGCTCAGGAGGCCGATAAGGCGCCCCTGCGACCCGAGGGGGAAGCCCCCGGGCCCTGGATATGTCTCGGCGAACAGGAAGGCCTTGTCCTCCCTCACCTCAACGCATATCTCCTTGTCCGGCTCATCCAAATTGACCCTGAGCCCCCTGTGGCCGAGCTCGGAGAGGATGCGTTCTCCGAGGAGCCTGCAAACGTCCATGCTCGTGTAGGGGTGCTCCCCGACCCTCCTGCACCGCACGGCGAAGCTCTCCCCCGGCGAGAGAAAGGCTCTTGCGAGCTCAAGGCCCGTCTGGGCTATGGATTCGAGGTCCGAGCTCGTGGAGAGGGCCGGGGATGCCGATGAGACGCCGAACACGCGGGCTATCGCCCTGGCCGCCTCTCCTGCCTCCGGGCTCCTCACGTACAGCCTGCCGAAGGAGTACTCGAGCGAGGTGAACGCTATGCCACGGGCCTTGAGCGCTCTCCTCACGTGCCTGACCACGAGGCGCTCGTACCTCAGCCTCACCGGCGAGCTCTTTACGCCTATCTCCCCCCCGAAGCGCACAATCACGGCGTCGTAGGGGACCGAGCTGGTCGAGGCCGCTCCCGAGATACTCCTCACCCCGCCATATAATGGGGTGGGTGCTTCCTTATCTACAAAAAGGAGGCGAAGGGGGGTTCAGGCGAGACCTGCCCTCTTCAGCACGTAGCTCCACCCGGCGTCCACGGCCGCCTGTATCTCCCTTATGAGGTCCTCCCTCTTCTTCGGCCTGAAGAGGTGGGCAAAACGGCCCTGCAGCTTCAGGTACTCCTCCACCGGCAGCTTCAGCTCCGGCTTCTTCGCTATCGCCAGGCTCGTGCCCGTCAGCCTGTACCTCACCTCGCCCTCCTCGCACGTGGCCTCCCAGAGCGGGAAGAAGCATGTCTTCACCGCCAGCTCGGCCACTTTTATGCCCATGTTGGTCGGGAACCTCCACCCCCTCGGGCAAGGGCATATCACGTGGATGAAGGCTGGTCCCTCCGCCTCAAGGCCCCTCCTGACCTTGTTGATGAGGTCCATGGGCTCGGACGGGGAGGCCGTGGCCGTGTAGGGTATTCTGTGCTCCGCCACTATATGGGCTATGGGCTTCTTCCACTCCAGCTTGCCGGGGATGACCTCGCCGGCCGGGCTCGTCGTCGTCCAGGCGAACCTCGGCGTCCCGCCGCTGCGCTGGATGCCCGTGTTCATGTAGGCCTCATTATCGTAGAGCACGTAGAGGAAATCGTGCCCTCTCTCGATGGCGCCGGAGAGGGCCTGGAAGCCTATATCGTACGTGCCGCCGTCGCCGGCGAAGACTATCACGTCCGGTATCTCATCTATCAGGCCCTTCTTCTTCATGGCCCTGAAGGCCGCCTCGATGCCCGCCGCTGTGGCGGCTGCGTTCTCGAAGGCGTTGT